>NZ_JALJYG010000005.1 GCF_024170505.1 Methanocalculus alkaliphilus | reverse complement strand
CCATGTCTGAAAGGGTTGTATAACAGAGGTTTTATGTTGTTGAAATGAGCATTTTTATTCCGCCACTTTTGGGCACTTTGATCCCGCCATTTACACAATACCATCCATTCAATTCCAAAAAAGTGGTATAATGCCCGGTGAATGCTTATGCGTTTATTGCTCTCTGTGGAACATCCTGCATGGGCCCATCAATTCAGGTATATGATTGAAGAGTTAAAACGGAAAGGACATGAAATAAAAGTAGTTGCCATTAGAAAAGATGTTACCTGCGAATTACTTGATGCCTTTAATATACTCTATGAGATAATATCTGAAACCTCAGTGAAAGGCATTATTGAAAAGGGAATAATTTTTCTGAAAACAACATATGCCATCTTTCAAGCCAGTCGACAGTTTAAACCGGACATGTATTTCGGCAGAAGTTCTCCAATGATGGCAATAAACAGCTTCTTCTTCAGAAAACCACATATATTATTTGAGGATACGGAGATTGCCTCTTTTTCCCTTATGATTTGCAAAGTCTTTTCGAATGTTATCATAACTCCCACCTGCTTTACAAAAGATCTCGGACATAAACAATTAAGAATTGAAGCATATAAGGAATTATTTTATTTATATCCTAATTATTATAGGCCAAATTTTGGATCATTAGATGGGTCAGGTGTAGATTATGATGAAAAATATATAATTATTAGATTTCTGGCATGGGATGCACACCATGATATTGGAAAATCGGGGTTAACGCTTGAGACGAAGCGAAAGGCCATCCGTGAGTTTGAAAAATATGGCCGGGTCTTTATAACCTCTGAGAAACCTCTGCCAGATGAATTTGAAAAATATCGGATCACCGTCTCACCGGAGAAAATGCATGATCTTCTCTGCTACGCCACACTATTATATGGAGAAAGCTCGACCATGGCATCAGAGTGTGCAGTTTTAGGGACACATGCAATATTCTGTGACTTTGCCGGTCGCGGGTATACTGATGAGGAAGAGAGTCGGTATGATCTTGTATATAATTTCCGGCTTGATTCATCAAGCCAGGAAGCGTCGATTGAGAAGGCAGTGGAGCTGTTGCAGGAAAAAGATCTCAAGGAGAAGGGACGGGAGAAACGAGAACGTCTTCTCAATGAAAAAATTGATGTCACCTCATTTATGGTGTGGTTTATGGAAAACTACCCAGGAAACGTTGGCTCGATGAACGATAAGCCCCCTTTTGGGTTTACATGAATTACGATCAGTACAGCAGAAAGCCCATGACTTGCGTCGCGGGATGGATGCGCCAACACTTCTCCACAACCAATTGTTTTCGCCGATGCAAGTGAGTCATACACACCAGCAACAATCCTGGGATGAGATATCGTGGCTTTGAGTCATCGACGAGAGCCATGATTATTCGTGTTATATATGGCCATGTAAGAAAATGTTTGATGGCTGGAGTTTTACTGCCGAGGGTAGGGGTGCGCTTTTGAACAGGACGAACCGAAGAAGAATATAATGGGGTATATGAGGAGACTGACTACGGTGTGGTAATATTTATTCGAAAGGTGTAGTATTCATACCCGAAAAACCCTGCGTCCTTCATAGAGAAGGTGGCTTGTATCTATGCGGTGTTGTACCTTTTTTCAAGGTTAATATGTATTTTTTTCTACATGTATTACCTGGTCTTTGATACCTGAGATCCTTTTCACAATACTAATATATATTGAATGCATTAATTTATTTTTATGAAAAACAGGTATGTGAAAAAATTCGCAGAATTATTACCTGTAGTTGTGATTATTATTATACTGACGAGCTTATTATTCGGTGGACTTATTTTAGGTCGCTGGGATTATTCAGTCAGAGGATTAACTGTTGCAGTACCTTCAATACTAGCTTCATTTCTTTTAATTTATATCTTCAAAAATCCCACTAATGAAGACAATAATGAGTATGACTTGAAATTGTTCCGCTCATCACATTTATCATATCTTCTTTTTACTTTACTATATATTTTATCAATTATTGTATTGTTGATGGGCATTTCCAGATTTATATATTTACTTTTGATATTTTCTCTCTTTTTAATAATTTTTCTTCAGATATACTCTCAGCTTGCCTCTTCAAATACGATAATTCCAGAAATTATCCTGGTGATGATGAATATAATTTATGGTACTACCTTTGCGTATCCGCTCTTTTTTAGAACAACAGATCTTCTTTATCATAATACGTATACAACAGTAACATTATTATCAGGACATACAATTCCAGCGGATCTTTCCCCTTCGTATGCTACCTTTCCACTATTTCATATTTATAACGCAATGTCTTCAGCTATACTTGGGCTTTCTGTGCAGCATACACAATTCCTTGTCATGTGTTTAGTATATGTTACCGTGATACTATTCCTATATCGAATTTTTTTGTATTTGTCAGAAAGTGAACAGATTTCATTATTAGCTTGTTTGTGTTTTTCTCTGCTCCCTATCGTTCTTCTTGAAGGAATAATGATGGTTACACGAACCACTGCTTTCGTTGGATTTGTGATACTTCTCTACCTGATATTTACCTCAAAAGAAAAAAATCCTATGATATATAAAGCCTTTATATTCATATTTTCTATATTCATAATGCTTGTACATCAGGTTTCTATAGCGCAAATAGCATTCTTATTAGCTTTATTTATGGCATGTGAAATATTGTTATCAGAGAAGAAATACTTTTCAACAAATCAAATGCTCTTTATTACTATCTCTTTTTGTACATATTGGATCTTTACATCGAGAGTATTTCTTGATTGGCTTGTTAAATCAAGAACAGGCTTAGACTACTTAGACTTTGGCCAGGTTCACACTGTCATTGATCCATCATTGGATCAGATGCAGCTGGCTGTTATGTTCGTACAAAACCAAATTGATATATCAATTTTCATATTGTTTGCATTAGTAGGAATTATTTATCTCCTCTATCGACAGAAGCCACAATATCTACCAGTGCTAGCGATTTTTTCTTTAATGGTCCTAATTTTTTATATCCCTAATCCTTTGCTTACATCACAAACAATTTCACGGATATATAGGATTGATCGCTTCGCACTCCTTATTGCTCCATTTATGGCTTTTGCTATGGCTTCAGGGATTTTCTGGTTAAGCAAATGGACTCAGAAAAGTGCCTTCTCTCGGATATATCATTCTATGATTATAATTATTTTTTCATTATTTATTCTATTATCCCTCCAGCAACCAATTTTAGATATAACGAGTGATGAAGGCAGACTCTACTTCACGGAAGGTGAATTAACCGGATATAATTATGCCAATAATAAGATACCTTTTGGCGTTGAATTATATTCGGATTATCATACATATAGATATTTTAATCTTGAATACTTCAGCCTGACAGAAAAACTTGACTTGCCGTATTACTCAAGCACTATGCTACGTGGCATGACGTGGACTCCAAAAGATGATCAATATGTAATTTTTCGCAATAAGAAATTTGAAGATATGGTCATCCACCTTCAGACTGAGGATGGGATGGGTAGAGTGAATTATATTTCGAATAATGAAAACATGAAAGATGTAAATAATTTTTTTAATGATAATAATGTTATTTATAGCAACTCTCATATATCTTATCTAACTGGCCGTTTATAAATCAGGGCTATTCTTTTCCGGCCTGCCTTTTCTTGATTCACTCATTGTCTCTAAAAATCCTTTCAATGTTTTCATTTTTACTGACCAGTCCAGGTGTTCCTCTGCATATCTATGCATCTTCCGGGGAGTGTCATGGTCTGTACAAACCGTCTCAGCAAAGGAAATAACCTTTTTCATATCAACCGGGGATTCATCAGGCGGAATCTGAAGTATAAAAGGAAAATCAAGGGGAAAGTCAGGATCCTTTATTCCATACATAAAAGGAAGCCCTCTTGCACAATACTCTCTTGCTTTTAGTATAGATGCTTCCTTCAAGCCAATGCGATGAATTCCAAGACTCCCAACTCCTATATGACACGTATTAAAAAGGGTATCGAGGGATCTGCCGGTCGTAAATCCATGATATACCACACGATCAGTGATTCCTAAGTGAACGGCTAATTCCTGGAGATGAGACAGTTCCTCTCCATCTCCTGCAATATGGAGAATTATTTTTGGGGAGTTATGGTGATTTGCAATGCCGTTGAGAAGCCTATCGAGACCATTCCAGCGTCTGATGTGCGCGACACAAAGTAGATGAAGGTCTTTTCCATCATACTTTGGGGGATGGCGCACCGTGGCTGAAGCAACATCAAAGCCATTTCCGATTGTTATATGAGGTTTATTTTGGTTTCCTGCCCGGGAGAGTTGATAGCTCGTTATCTCATCCGTGACCCCGACTATCGCATCTGTATACGTTCGTATCGCATTGCCAAAGAAAAAATCGAGTATGAGATACCAATATTTTTTTATCAATTTATATTCGAGAGGTTCGATAGTTTGATATTCAATGCAAATTTTGCACAATCTCGCTTTTTTAAGTATCTGTGTTAATTGTATGGATGGATAGGGTATACGCAAATATACTATATCTTCTTCTTGTGAGGTAGTGATCAAATAATTTAAAATATTATAAAAATTATACTCTCGTTTCACCCGTTTTAAAAAAATTAATTTTGTTTTCATTGGAATTTTTATTAATTCAATGGAACTGTCCGATGCCTTTTCATCATCTGTACAAACAGAGTAATGAATCGTCTCGATATTATGGTTCCTTAAATGCTTAATCTGAGAAATAATTTTCTTATTCAGACCTTTATCAAATTGTGAACAACATCTGCAGATATATTTTATTCTGATTATTCCCAACTCCTACCATTGTATAATATGATCTATACTATAATAAATATATATTCTTTTAATTAATACAATAATCAACGGTGCCTTGAGGCTTTGACCCCCCCACCAGACTATTATCATTAAGGTGGAATGGACGCATCTTTCAGGGTTTTGGATCCTACTCTCTGTGATTAAAAAAACCATTGCTCAGATGACTAATGTTTGAGCGAATCCAGTTGCTTCAAATTGTATTTTTTAACATGAGAATGGGTATGTCGGGGTCAATCTCTGGGGTTGTTTCGATCACATGACCGACATGGACTGGCCCTGCCGCACACCACAAATGGCCGGTTAACCGGCTGTTGTATGTTACCCTCTTTGTATGAACTTCGTCTATCCATATCATGCGCGAGTACGGATCCCTCCCGATGAGAAAAAAATTATCTCTTTCAATCACTTAGTATAGATGGATCGGGGTTTGAAAAAGCGACCTTTTCATTATTTGATTTATTGCATTATTATGTTAAAACCTCTTTTTAATTAAACCTTCAGAAATCGATCACTTTAAGCAATCCTAAAAACAAATAATGGCTTATTATTAGGAAATACAATGCAATACTATATATATCGATACAAACTGATAATTCAAATTTTATAGATCTTTTCTGTAAAAATCAACATATGGCTTCTAAATTCTAAAAAAATAGAATTCTTGATGTTTTACTAAAGAGAAAATATTATATACGTGTAGTTTACAATAAAATGTATATGAGAAAAGGAGAATTTACCAGGCTTCTACTAGCTCTGGTTGTATTACTCAGCATCGCTCAGCTTGCGATGGCCTATCCATCGACACCAATCTACGGTGCTGACGCAAACCCCACAGGGAACCCCATCGGGGGCGGTATTGGATATAGTGATATAATTCAACCGACTGATCCCCGGGTCATAGCGATCGTTCATGATAAAGCCGGATTACTTGCTGCTTTAAACCAGGCGAAATCCGGCGATATTGTGTATGTTCATGGGAATGCCAACATCGATATGTCTGGAACCTTTAATGTCCGTATTCCCGGAGGCGTGACAATAGCGAGCAATCGAGGGGAGAACGGAGCTCCTGGCGGCCGGATTTTTCAGAATGCATTAGCTGGAGATCCAACGTCAGGCCGTCCATTTAACACCGGCGGTCCTGATATCCGAATCACCGGGCTCAGAATACAGGGTCCATACCCAACCTCAGAGAATTTCCGGGACCACCGACATGCCATACGATCATATCATGACAACTTTGAGGTAGATAATTGTGAAATATATGAATGGGGTTATGCAGCAGTTCGTATACAGGATACGGGACCAGACAGTGGGCAATACATCCACCATAATCACATTCATACAAATCTGTTTACCGGTACTGGATATGGAATTGCAATAATAAATTCGGAGGTCTTAATCGAAGCGAATCTGTTTGATTATAACCGGCACTCTATTACATCGCTTGGAGGGCCGCACTGTGCGTTTGAAGCACGATACAATATTGTCGGTCCACATGCCGCCTCCGCATATTTTGACATGCACCAGGACCCGAACAATCTCGAGTGGGGAGGAGACTGGGTTTGGATTCATCACAATACCTTCCTTGGAACAGATCAGAATGCATTCAATCAGAGAGGCCAGCCACGAACCGGCGCTTGGATTGAATATAATATTATGGACAGTCGAAATCAGGGAACTGGTCCAGTTAGACAGACATTTCATAACCTCGCTCCAGAACAGAGTCCCTATGGTAAAGTGTATATGAGCAATAATATTATTCAGGGAGCATTGTCAGAATTTGGCCCGGTCCTCTATTACCATGATACCGGCGGCTATGTCGAACCCACACCCTATCCATTAAACCCACGGGCACCGACACCAACCCCAACCCCAACACCAACACCGACACCGACACCGACACCAACCCCAACACCAACACCGACACCAACGCCAACGCCAACACCGACACCGACACCGACACCGACACCGACACCAACACCAACACCAACACCGACACCGACACCGACACCGACACTTTATGAGGTTACTGGAGTAACGGCAATAGGTGACTTTGCAGTAGAATACGGTACATCATTCCAGGAGATCGGACTTCCCCGAACCGTTCAGGCAACCATCTGTGATGGTTCTGTGCGGACAGTCGATGTTTACTGGCCCAATACTGCATCCGGGTATGATGGCACAACCTCAGGCACATACAGGCTCGAAGGTATCCTTGTGAACCTTCCGGATGAGATCATCAACCCTGATGGTGTTGTTGTTCAGACCGATGTGAAGGTTGGCAAGAAACCACTTCCACCAACCAACCCTTCAAGGCAGGAAATGGTGATCCCCATTCAGGTGGGATATAACTTAATATCGATACCATATGAGGATGCAGAGCTTGAGGCAACATCACCCGCTTCGATTCGTATCTTCTCCCCAACCAACAACCCGAATTCACGTGGAGGACAAAGCATCGAACTTGATGAACTTGTGCCAGGAAGAGCATACTGGGTCTCATCATCCAGTGTCAGTGAGATCATCGTGAAGGGAACCAGGCCCTCCTCGATCACCATGGAACTTGGGCGAGGATGGAACCCCATCGGTGCTCCCAGTGATGAAATTCATATGAATGATATTACCCTTGATCCATCAGATGCCTGGTCCTTACCATTTGTCTATGCATACAATCCTGCAAGGCGATCCTATGAAGCAGTGACCACGCTTCAGCCAGGTCGCGGGTATTTTGCTGCCTTGGGTACAGACTGCACAATACAACTCTTCTAAAAAAGAACAACATATTTTTGAAAGCGTTGACATGATAGTATCCGAAATATCCGGCTTCCTCCTCAAATCCGGCACTGAGTCACCCTGAAATGGGTGACTCCCTCTCAAAAAAGAATACGTACATCTCCCTTTGGAGAATCCTAAAAAAATGGAGGAGAGGCCCTTATTTTCTGCTCTCTTTCTTTCCTCCTTTCATATCCTTGGATTTCTTTTCAGGTGCCGGAGTCTTCTCCTTCTTGCCAGGTGCTTCAAATGCCATGAGGCGTTCACCTCCCTCCCGATCATCCGGGACAATTGATACGTCTCTGCATCAGCTTATGAATCTACCGTACACTTTCAATCACTCATCTAAAAAAACCTGTAAATTGAAGATTTATTCCCCTATAACGCCTTCTCCATCCGGCGCGCAACCAATGATGGTGAGGGAGCCGTTTTAAGCGACACCTCCCTTTGGCAACCATCCAGCTACCCCCTCCTGCCGCAGGTTCTTGTAGTCCTGGGCACCAACAGGTTCAGTAATGATGCTCATCCTTGGTGTCGGAAACACCCTCCTTTCAGATGATGGTGCCGGCTGCTATATTGCAGAGGCGATCGCTGACATCCACCCTGCCTACAACGGGGGCACTGCACCGGAGAATTTCACCGCCCCGATCCGCCGTGCCGCCCCTTCCCTGCTTGTCATCGTTGATGCGGCAGCAATGGGCCTTCCCGCAGGCAGCATCCGGATCATCCCCCCGGAGAAGATCGATGATACGAGCATCGGCACCCATATGCTCCCGCTCTCGCACCTGATCGCCTATCTCTCCCCTGACATCCCCGAGATCCTCTTCATCGGGATTGAGCCAGAGACGATCCAGCCGGGCGTCGGCCTCTCTCCTGCTGTACAGGAGGCTGCAGATCGGCTCCTTGACCTGCTCCAGATGGGAGAGATCCGATCATTGGAGGGGTTGTAACTATTATAGCTCCAGTGATTATCGTGGTACAATCAGGAAATCTCACCAGGAAAGACGATGCACATACAGCTTATTTCTGACGTAAGGGTTCTCAGTAATTCGATGGAAGGTCTTCATTGCCACCTCATCTCTTCAGACGCCCCTTTCCGCTCACCATTATCACAAAAACGGCAATGATGGCCCAATGTGCTGCAATGGGGGCCTGAACCGATACGGGAAGCATCCTGTTGAGCAGGCTTACATCGCCGGGGCTGGTGAGTTCTTCCACCCTGACTGTTTTGTCTTTATCCCGGAATGGTATCCGGGCATATGAACGGTCGAGTGCTATTGCTTCTTCATATGCCCGTTGCGACTCTTGATACATCCCCAGTTCGAGGAGGGCATCTCCAAGAGCCGCCCAGGCAGACGCAGCGGTAGGATCGAGTGTGATTACCTCACGGTAACATGCGGCCGCCTCTTCAGGATTATCAAGAGCTGCACATACGTTACCCAGCCCCTCCCAGGCGATCACCAGATCCGGGGAAAGATCCACAGCACGGGAAAACGATCGTAAAGCAGCAGAATGTCGATTGAGTTGATAGAGTGCAGCTCCCCGGTTCGCCCATGCTTCGGCATATCCCCGATCAATTCGAAGTACTGCATCATATGATGCGAGGGCGGCTTCATACTCACCCGCATCAAAAAGCTGGTTCCCCCTGAAGAAGATTTCTGATGCCTCAGCATCTATCGCCACTGCTGCCGATGGTGAAATGATAAGGGCAATAAGCAGAAGAAAGGTTGCTCTTTGACGAGGGGGCAATATCATTTGAATTTGATATTAATTTATTAATATATGTATTTATCGTTCTTCACCAGAATACCAACTGCCCATGATTTGAGGAGTAATAGGAACCAGGGCACCAGGAGTGCGATGATCATCCCATGTTTGAGCGATACCCTTCTATCAAATGAAGAGAATGCCCGTCATATTGCAGAGGCGATCGCTGACATCCACCCTGCCTACAACGGGGGCACTGCACCGGAGAACTTCACCGCCCCGATCCGCCGTGCCGCCCCTTCCTGCTTGTCATCGTTGATGCAGCAGCAATGGGCCTTCTCGCAGGCAGCATCCGGATCACCCCCCCGGAGAAGATCGATGATACGAGCATCGGCACCCATATGCTCCCGCTCTCGCACCTGATCGCCTATCTCTCCCCTGACATCCCCGGGTTCCTCTTCATCGGGATTGAGCCAGAGACGATCCAGCCGGCCGTCGGCCTCTCTTCGGTTGTCCGGGAGGCTGCAGATCGGCTCCTTAAACTGTTACAGATGGGAAAAATCCGTTCGGTGGAGCGGTTATAACCTTGATAGATCCTGTGGGTATGGTCCTCCATACGCAACAGGAGTACAAACAGAATAGAGTGGCTGCTGTTGGGACAGGGTGCCCGGTGGGGCAGGCAGGAGCTGATCGACGATTCTGTCTGGAAAATGAATGCCTTTTGTTGCCTTTCGTCATTGTACCTTCGTATATGGAATAAAGTATGATAGGTAATGCCACTACGAAAGCCTCGCACAATCAGGAGCGGAATGGAATCGTTTGGGGAATTTACCTGTCTCGCATTATCTCGTCGGGGTCGAAGTCTACAAACCTGCCGGCCTGATCGATCCCGATGATCATCTTCCAATCGCGATAGTCACGCTCACGCAGGATCATCACAGAAAGCAGCTCATCATAACTCTGGCCAGCTTCTTTCAGATCGTGCAGCCTCCTCCAGGTTGGCTCTTTCACAGGAATACGCTTGATCCGATTGCTCCCAGCCTCGCTCTTGCGGGTAGACACAGCTCCGTGTATGTCTTTAATGCATTTATGGATGTGCACATTATAACAAATGTACGTAAATGCCATTATGTGCATAGAGATGGTTTCTATAACATCACGAACGCTTTTCAGTCCTTGAGATAGACGGTCAACTTGATATCGTGCGGATCATCAGGCATTTCATCTCCCAGAAAGTCCAGGATGCCCGGAGTGTTGACACGACTATCGTTATGAACGAAAGGAACAGACCGAATTCGCGTAAAAGTAACTGAAGAAGAAAAGGAGGGTTCAAACTGACGATTGGATTGAGTGTGTGTGATCTACTGCATAGCAGTAACTCCCGGCTTAGATCTATTTTTAGTTTTGCAGAAGAAATGCCTTTTTTTCTTTTGGATATGGGGCTTGACAAGGGAGAAATTATACTATATCGGGTTAGGTAAAATTGTAGAGATAGGCCGGCAGTTTCTTTAACTTCCTGGATATAAGCTCGCTTCCTGAATGGCTGAGGCGAGCAGAAACATTCAGTATGTCGTAAGGGAAGGTCAGAGTGAGATAAACTCTTCTTTTTACAGGTCGGCCTGTTTCAAAATGGATATTAGTGTGCCACGAGGAATTGGGTTGTTCTTTGGGACAATAACCAATAGTTTCCTTCCATCATCTCCTACTGCATACAGTGCTGTATGGCTCCCTTTCCCCTGGGTTGGTGCAATAGTAAACCCTGCCTTCTTCAATTTTTTGATGATCTCTTCTGAAGGCAGAAGTGGGAGTTTTGTCACGCCTCGACCTCGATCATCGAGGTAAATTTATGGCGGGCCCGGAGGGCCGATTCGATCTCTTCCATCATGCCAAGAGCCCGTGCATTTTCTATGTAAAGATTGATTGCCTCATGGATATTATCAAGGGCTTCCTGTGGAGAATTTCCGCAACTGGCAACCTCGATTTCAGGGCATTTCGAGACATATAATCCCTCTTCCTCCCATATTATTACAGTTAATTGTATCTTTCCCATGATCAAACCCCTGATACCATATACTTACAAGCATGAATGCATAAAAGTATGGCATTCCTCTTGATTGGATGGATCTCTAACCTCTGATGAATATGAAGGAGCGAGCAGGGAAAACATAGCAGAATGATTCTTCTCCAAATTTCTGATCGCCACCTTCCCTGATCCCTGAGCAAGTATCAACCGGGTATTCTGGTGTCATCCTCACATCACAAAAAGATCTCAGAGCGATACTTTTCGTTTGTAGGAATGGTTGTCGATTCTGCGAACGTTCTGCATCTTGCATGTGCTGAATCCATTGGTGCAATTATGCTTACAACCGATGACAATCTGGAAAAATTAGATCACGGTAGTGGATGCTGTGACCGGTGACTGAAGCCAAAGTGGCAAACTTAGGTTAGATCGTGACGTTGATCACCCCGGCAACCGCCCTGCCCCCTTCCACCAAAGGGGGAAGTGAGGATAGCAGGGGGGTCCGGATAAAACGCGAATGAGCGCCGGTACCGGATGCGGGTGAGGGTAAGCCCATGGAGGCGCGGTACAGGAGATGGTGAGGGGGGCGACCAGCAGGATGGAGGCAATCCTATCGGAGCATCGCAAGAAGATCTTCTTTTGAAATACCGTTCCTATGCGATACTTTTCCAAGAATATCATTCAGGGTACCCCTTGCGATTTCGTTGTGTAGGGGGACTGTTATTGTGTGCTCCCCAGTACCGGTATTCTTTGCCATCTGCACATGGCTACCTCGCTGGCGGAGAACTATGTAGCCGAGTGACCCAAGTACCTTCAGGAGATCGTGGCCACTAACAACTGGAGCTTTTGGCAACGGAACCAACCTGGAATTCAGTTTGGGTTACAATGGTTATCTGTTCTCCAGCACCGATTGACTCCTCATAATGAAGTTCGACTGCCTCACGAATATTTCCTATCAGATCATCCAGTGTCCTGCCCTGTGTAAAAATATCGACCTCAATGCCACGTCCGCACCAGAATTCCCCATCATTATAGATCTCAAACTTAATCAGCATGGATAAGCAGCCCCACAATTCGATGTATTGGATCCAGAGAACAATAAAGGTGAGCTATTATCGTCAGGATATCGGCCCCGGCATCATCGATAGAGCAGATTATTATATCATTGATGATTATTTTGATCTGTGTAAGCCCCGTTCGGTGGCCGCAAGATCACCTACCCGGGAGCCGGAGGGGGTAGGGGGTGCCCCCCAAGGGGCGAGGAGACTCCGGCATTCATGCCGGGGAGGAATCGCCCGAAATTGAAACATAACGTATAACGTGTGGTACAACCCATATCGATATAATGGCTATTCGAACAGTGTCAAATTATCTGCGACTGTCCCAACGACAGCATTATATTATTGACACGCTCGCATACCATGCAAAGAATCTGTACAATGTTGCATTGTACAATACCCGGCAGCATTCCTTTGAATATTGCGAAAACATTTCGGTTCTCCAGACGATTCGACCGGATATTGCATCAAAGGTCACCATCTGTGTCGGTTCCTTTCTCCCCTATACCCGGAAGAAAGACTTTCCATACAAAGATATCTCAAATTATGCCCGGTCACGCCAGAATGAGAACTATCCGCTGCTCCATAGTGATGTTGCGCAGCAGACCCTCAGAAGTGTTGAAGAAGCGTACAGCTCGTATTTTGCACTCATGCGGATGTACCACTCCGGCGACCTCCCACACCGACCACGTCTTCCACGCTATCTGGAGAAGGATGGCCGGTACAAAATGGCTTTTCCTGCGTCACATATCACGATCCGAAACGGCAATGTCACCCTCGGCATGGCACGAATGTTTAAAAAACAGCATGGTTTAACCGGGAAAGAACTGACTTTCAAAATTCCGCCACACATCCAGCCAAACCAGATCCGTGAAGTGACTATTGTTCCAGTTCATAATGGGAAGGTATACAAGATCGAGTTTGCGTATACTGTTTCCGTACAACCAACATTTTTCCATCCTGACCATTATCTTGCGATTGATCTCGGCGTCAACAATTTTGCGACGATCGTTGAGACTGCTACCGGGACTGCCTCGATTATCGATGGTATGTATCTGAAATCAATTAACCGGTGGTATAACAAAGAAAACGCCAGATTACAATCGATTAAAGATAAACAGGGGTTAACAAAGGATTTCACACACAGTCAGTCCCGGCTTCTCATCAGGCGGGATAACCGGATCAACGAAACGATGAACCGGATTGTCGCCTATCTGATCGCGTTTGCCTGTGAGCATGGAATCGGCACCATTATTGTGCCGCGATGGGATGGGATCAAACACCAGATCAATCATGGTGCGATAAACAACCAGAATTTCGTCCAGATCCCCTATGCGGAGTTTCGACAGAAACTGCGATCCAAATGCGAGCTCGTCGGGATACAGTATGACGATTCCCATGATGAACGGTATACCTCGCAGGTTGATGCCCTGGCACGTGATCCGATCGAGAAACCATGGTATGGACGAACCCGTCGTATTACGCGGGGACTGTATCAGAGCAGCTCCGGTACCGTGATCAATGCGGATGTAAATGGTGCGCTCAACCATTTGAGAAAAGTAGCTGGTGATTCGGTTATTACGCCGATAATCAGTAGCGGCCGTGTCAACCGGCCGGTACGAATAAGGCTCAACTACGAGCAACCTTCGTGCAGATTAAATTGCACTATCAGTCGTATGACTGGTATTGCAAGCCCCGCCGTTTAGGGCGGGGTAGTTGACACATGCTCATCCAATCCTTAAACCAGGCTTCTGCCTCGGCCTGCCCCATCATCAGGGAGAAAAAAAGGGGGCTCTCCCCTCACTCAACAATCTGATTCCCGGCAAACCGGTCTTCAGTCGAGAGAAGAAACTCATCGCTCATCCTCAGGACATCCTTTGGGCAGATATCATTGCACTGGCCGCAGAAGACACAGCTTGCCACGTAGATCCTGACCCTCTTCGTCTCAGGGATGAACTCGATCGCATGTGCCGGGCAGACCTTCAGACAGAGCTTGCAACCGATACATCCGTCACGGTCGTACTCTATCTTCCCGCGGAATGCAGGGGGTGTCGCGACCGGCGGGATCATCGTCGCTTCGCCGGTCCCGACCTTCTTTAAGAACTCAGTGATCGATTTTGGAAGGTGGCGGGCAGGAAACTGATTCGTTGCCGGCGTCCTGAAGAGCTGGGTGAAGATCTCACGGATCATCGGGAGTGCCATTTAGAGAACCCCCATAACAACCGAATCAAGGATCACAAGCGAGAGACCGAGAAGCCCGGCGAGACCAAGATAGACCCAGAAGATGGTGACGACATGGGTGATCCTGAATCGTGCCAGTCCTGTTCTGATGGCCGTCACCGAGATGATCATCAGCAGCACAACCTTCAGGAAGAAGAAGGCAGCATCGACTGCAAGCGCTGCATAGGAGCCAAGACCAAGGAGGGGTGAGATATTCCAGGGGAAGAAGATTGCAACCGCCAGACCGCCCATCACCAGGGTCTTGACCCCCTGGGCGACGGTGAAGAGGCCAAGATTCTTTCCGGAATACTCAACAAGCAGACCTCCGGCAAGTTCGGTCTCCGCTTCAGGCGAATCGAAGGGGATCTTTGAGAGTTCTGCCGGTGTCACCCATGCAAGGGTTAGCATCAGGAGAAGAAGCCCGAGAAACCCGATCGGACCGACGAGTGTCCAGACCGGATTCTCCACAATCGCCTGGAGTGTAAAGGGATCAGAGATCCCTTTTGAATAGAGGAGCCATGCGATGGCGATCACCGCAGACGCAAGCGGGAGCTCATAGGCGATCATGCTCACCATCTCACGCTGGGAACCAACCGTCGCATATGGGGAGCCTGATGCAAAACCACCCGCGACCATCGCAAGTGACGGGACAGCAAGAAGGTACATCACCAGGATGAGATCGCCATATCCCCCGAGGATCGGCATCATTGATCCAATCGGAAGGTACAGCAGCACGATGATCGATGAAGCAAGGGCAACGATCGGTGCAGCATGGAAGATCGAGGGGATTGCATTCTCAGGGACGATATTGTCCTTTGAGAAGAGTTTCCTGATATCATAAAACGGCTGGATAAGGATCGGCCCGATCCTGGCCTGCATCCTCGCCGATATCCTCCGGTCGATCCCAAGGAGAAAGAGACCGATGACGATCCCGATCACCGAGAACGCAACAGCCGCTGCCACCGTCTGGAGAATCACCATCAGCATCCCTGGATCCTCCGGGTCTTTTCGACCGAGAGCCGGTGAAGATCCTCTTTCGTGAGTATATCACTGGAGGTTCCACGTATAACCGCGACACGGTCAGTACATGAGAGGCAGGGATCTATCGAGGCGACGACGATCGGGACATCAGCGAGCTGCTCACCTTCGAGAATCGGAATCCATGAGTGAAGGTTACTGTATGAGGATGCTTTGATCTTCCACATCGCAGGAGCCTCGTTCCCATCCATCGCAACATAGTGGAGGCACTCACCACGGGGTGCCTCATGCCTGCCAACTGCCTCGCCATGCGCCTTCTTACAGGCGGAAAGCAGCTTCGGAAGCTTTGGCTCCCAGAGGATCCCGCCCTCAGGCATCTCTTTGAGACAGGTCTCGATGATTTCGATCGACTGTTCGATCTCAAGAAGCCGGACGATGATCCGGTCATACACATCGCCATTGATCTCCCCGCCATATGCAGACGGGAGGATCGGGGAGATCTCAAGATCGCCATATGCGGCATAGGGATAATCGACCCTGACATCCTTCACCACGCCGGAGGCGCGGGCGGTCGGGCCGACGGTGCAGAGGTGCAACGCCTCCTCAAACGAGAGTATCCCTGTATCCTTGCATCGGATCGAGATCGTCGTGTCATGCAGGAAGAGCTTGAGCATCTTTCCGAGGAGATCACGGTACCCGTCCAGGCATTTGTGAATCACCGGATGCTGCTCAGGAGTGATATCCCGCCTGACACCACCGATCTGGACGAGGCCATAGTTGATCCGGTTCCCGGTGATATTCTCGATCACATCGAGTGAATCCTCCCGAACCCGCCAGGCGAGATAGAAGAGGGTATCGAACCCAAGCTCATGTGCAGCCACTCCTGCCCAGAGGAGGTGGGACTGGATACGCTCCAGTTCAGCGATGATCACCCTGATATAATCCGCTCGGGCAGGAACCTCGATATCGACGATCTGCTCAACAGCCCGTGCAAACGAGAGCGAGTGGGTCACCCCGCAGATACCACAGATACGATCGGTCAGATGGACGATCTGAACCGGGTTTCTCCGCATTCCCATCCATTCGATCCCCCGGTGGGTCTGGCCAGGAGCAAAGTCCGCCTTCTTCACGACCTCCCCTTCCATCTCGAAGAGGAACTGGACCGGCTCCTTTAATGCCGGATGAATCGGCCCGATTGGAACCACATACGGCTTCTTCTTCATCTCATCACTCATCAGATTTCACCTCCTTTGGCTTCTCTTCTTCTTTCACCGTCTTCTCCTCCTTCTCGGTGACAGGCGGGGCTGGGCGGTCTGTTGGCCGCTTCGTCTCCCAGAGGTGTTTTATCATCGAATCAGGAATCCCTGTCTCATCCTTTCTGAGAGGATAGACCCCCTCCGGGAAATCTTCGGGCAGGAAGAGGCGACGGCCGTCGGGGATCCCCTCGACGGTGATACCATACATCTCCTGCTTCTCACGCTCCGTAAAGGCCGCTCCGGGGATTTGATCCGATATCGTCGGGACGGTAAGATCCGTCTTCTTCAGGGGGACCGTGAAGGTGACCATAATCTCACCATGCGGTTTTCCATAATAGATCGAGAAGATATACTGGAGCCGAAGCTCCTCCCCGGTATCCCATCCCGAGATGACCGAGAGATGCGGATAATAGAGTTCTTTTAACAGATTGATCACGGGCTTGAGGATCTCGCGATCGATCGTCATCCAGATATTTGTATTTGGGTTCTTCTTCGCCCCTTCGGCCCTGGTAACGATCCTGGGATCGGTGATTGCATCACCAAATGTACCCACGAACCGATCGACCAGTTCCTGTGGCGTGAGTAGTGTCTCGTTCATACCTCACCTCCTTCCAATCGTTCGAGTTTTGTAATCGCGGTGACGACACCATGAATGATCGCCTCCGGCCGGGGGGCACAGCCCGGGACATAGACGTCAACGGGTATGATCTGATCGATCGGCCCTTCAAGATTATAGGAGTCATAGAAGACCCCGCCTGACTGGCCGCAGGTTCCGATACACATCACAACCTTCGGATCTGCCATCTGGTCATAGACCCTCCGGAGCCGTGGCGCCATCTTCCCCGTCACCGGTCCGGTCACAAGGAGGACATCTGCATGCTTGGGCGACCCGACAAGCCTGACCCCGAACCGCTCGGGATCATACCGGGGCGTAATGGCCGCGACGATCTCGATATCGCATCCATTGCAGGAGCCTGCATTGAAATGGAATACAAAGAGCGACCGCTTAAATGATGATGAGAGTGTCATTGGAAGATCACCACCAGTGCGCAGATGCCAACAAGTACCCCGAAGTACCAGAGCATATAATCGTTCAGATCACCGGTATGGACCGGGACGAGCCGGGAGTAATACCCTTTCAGCCCCTCGGTGAACCCCCAGTACAGGTTCCCTCCTCCGATATGGACTGCGTCCTTCTCAGGCTCGGCATTCCCGGAGAGGTAGGGCCGCTCCTGTTCACTTCCCTTCCGGTAGGTTGAGACCCCGCCCCTCCAGAGGAGATAGACCAGCAGCAGGATCACCGCTCCGGCTATCGTCCAGATGACCGGATCCCAGACACCATAGCCGGTATAGAGTGTTGTCTGCATCTCAGATACCTCCCATGACAGATGAGATATAGCCGCTTTGATCGATGAATGCAAGGGCGGCAGGCTCAATAAGAAGATTCACCACAAGATCCGGGAAGAGACCAAAGAGGATGATCAGAACCGCAAGGAGCCCCATGCCGATGAGCATCGGGAGCGGTACCTCCTTCACCTCTGCATACTGCGGAAGCTTCGGCCCCATGAAGATCGAATGGAATACCTTCACAAATGATGCGAGGGTCATGATTGAGACGACCATCGCGATCACCGATATATATGGATTGAATATAAAGACCGACTCATAGATAAGTATCTTTGATGCAAAGCCATTAAATGGCGGTATACCGGCAATGGCAAGTGCCGCGATGATGAAGAATCCCATCGTCCATTTCATCGAATGGCCGAGGCCGCCGAGTTCGTTCAGATTCCTCGTCCCACACCGGTAGATGACTGCCCCGGCGATCAGGAAGAGGAGACCCTTGTAGAGGGCATAGTTGATGATATGGAAGATACCTCCTTCCATTGCGACGAGGCCAAACTCATTCATCATCTGTGTATCCCCAAGGACCGCAACACCAACGCCAAGACCGACCAGCATGTAGCCGATCTGCGAGACCGAGTGATAGGCCATCAGCCGTTTGACATCTTTCTGCGGTAACGCCATCGATACTCCGATGAACATCGAGAGGACACCAAGGATGATGATGATCCATCCGATCGTCACGACATTCATCGTCACCCCGTAGAGTGAGAAGGCGACACGGAAGATGGCGTAGAGGCTTGCCATACTCGAGACGATCAGGATCGCCGTGATCGAGGAGGGTGCACTGGAGTAGGTATCCGGTGTCCAGAAGTGCATCGGAACCGATCCCGCCTTCATAGCAAGCGAGGTTATCATCAGGACGAGTGCAACCAGTGACAGTCCGGTCAGGTCAATGACGGATGCGATATATGCAATATTCAGCGAGTTATACTGGCCATAGAGCATCCCGACGGCAAAGAGGAAGAAGAGACCTGCAATCGTTGAGATGAACGCATACTTCAGACCACCTTCCACCGAGAGTCCCTTATTGATCCGGTAGGCAGCAAGTGCGGCACCGGCAAGAGAGTTGATCTCAAGGAAGACGAAGAAGTTGAAGAGATCCCCTGTCGTCACCATCCCGAAGATACCGACCATCATCAGGAAGAGGAGGGCATAGTATCCGTCCTGGCCGGTCTGCTCGGACTCGCTCGATAACGAGTAGAGGACGACGGCAAACATCATGATCGCTGCTGTCAGGACCATCAGCGCGGACATCGCATCGATCACAAAGAGGATCCGTATCGGGACCCCGCCAGAGTCAAATGGAATAGCTACCGAGGGATCAAGTGCACCAAAGGCATAGATGATCGTCCCATTGACCAGAACCTCATAAACGAGGACGAGGGCAGCAGTCACGGTTCCGGCCATCGCGATGATTGCAAGGCTGTTTCTGATCTTTCTTCCAATCATCCCGACGAGGGGCATCGCAAATGCCGCGATGAGCGGCAATGCGACGAGGAGTGCTACAGACTGGCTCATTCGCGCAGCCTCCGGATATCTCCGGTCTCAACAGATCCATATTTTCGATACAGCATAATAGCAAACGCAAGCAATAGCGCAGTCGTTGCAAAGCCGATGACGATATTCGTCACCGTCATCGCCTGCACAGTTGAGAGGACCATGACTCCTTCAGGTGCATTCGTATAGATCGGGGCAATCCCTCCCTCCCTGTACCCGAGGGTCACCAGGAAGAGGTTTGCAGATCCTGTCAGGATTCCAAGGCCCATGATCATCTTGATGAGGTTCTTCTTCAGGAGTATTGTTGCAATTCCGATCCCTGCGAGCAGGACCACGGCAAGGTATGGCAGCTGGGTGAGCATCAGATCTTCTCCTTAATTCCTGAGAGGAGTGCGAGGAGGATGACGCTGGCCGCACCCACCACCTCGATCCCAACGGCAAGATTCATGATCGGGATCAGACCTGCCGTGTTCAGATTTGCAAAAGACGATCCCACCTCAACAATATCTCCAAAGAGTAATCCACGTGGCGAGAGCCAGTTGTAGAAGTATCCTGCTCCAAGAGCCATAGCTGAGAGAGCGGTGATGCCAAAGAGGAGAAGACCACCCGATTCAAGCGTCTTCATCATCGTCTTCCTGACATATCTCGTGCTCTCCTGGTATCGGTATGCAAGAAGGAGGAGGAGCATCGCGGACGCAAGGATTGCACCTCCCTGGAAACCTCCGCCCGGTGTCAGATGTCCATGGATGATAATATAAAATCCATACACCAGAATGAATGGAAATGCGAGATCAGCCGTTGTACGGACAATTCTGCTCATCTGCATTCAGTCATCCCTCCGTCGGCGAAAGATGAGCGTCGTTCCGAGTGCCGCGGTGAAGAGGACTGCCGCCTCACCGAGTGTATCGAGACCACGGTAGTCGAAGAGGACGGCGGTGACGATATTATTTGCACCGCTCTCCCTCTGACTGTTCTCGATAAAGTAGTCGTCCATCGGTGTCGGACCGGGATCTCCAAACGAGAGACCCGTGACGATGACACCAAGCATCATGACCGTAAGCAGCGTCAGCAGAATCGAGAGTGTTCGTCTCATATGCCATCACCTTCTCTTCTGACTGTCCCACGGATAGCAATCATAAAGGCAGCTGTTGTCAGACCCGCTCCGATAGCAGCTTCGGCAAGGGCAACATCAGGAGCCTGGAGGATATAGAATTCGATTGCCAGCAGGAAGCTGAATATTGCAAAGGCAATTGCCGCTGATAAAAGGTCACGGAATGCAAATACCAGCCCCGCCGAGATGATGATCCCGGAGAGGATGATCAGATGCAGGATCATCTCAATCACGCCGCTTCACCTCCGCGAGCCGATCGACGACTGCCGGATCAGGTCTGACACCGCTTCTGTGGGCAGCCCGTGCGATTGCATGGGAGCCGGTAGCATTTGTAAAGGCCAGGGCGATGACAGCGATGGCGGTATGGATGGCAAGCGTCAGGTACTGTGCATCACCTGTTCCGCTCAGCATCCCGGCGGCATAGAGTATCACACCGAGTGAGATAAAAATCGTCCCAAATGTCGTCATCTTGGTTTCTGCATGGAGACGGGTGTACACATCCGGGAACCGGAGGATACCGATCGCTCCAAGTGCATTGAATAGAACACCGATCACGATACAGATCAATGCTGCGGTTGTAATCATAATTCTCCTCCGATATACTTTGAAATGGCAAGTGTTCCAAGGAATGAGAGGAGGGCATAGACGATCGCGACATCAACAAAGATCGTCTGGCCCAGGTACACAGCCAGCAGGATCATCGACCCGACCATCAGGGTATTGATGGTATCAAGGGCAACAACCCGGTCCGGAATCGTCGGTCCGATGGCAAGCCTGATACCTGCAACAAGGATCAGGAGCAGCATTGCGAGGATAGCTGCATAAAAGATATCGATCATTCAGCAATCCTCCGGATCCATCCAGGAATATTAAAGAAGGTGAAGAGCTCCCCGGAGTCGACAATCTTCTCAGTACGGAGCGTTTCCGGAACATTAATGAGATGGACATAGAGATCCCGGCTCTCCTCATCGAGATCCACAGAGAGGGTTCCTGGCGTGAGCGTGATCGAGTTTGCCAGAAGAAGAAGCCCGAGATCGGTTGTCATCCCCGTTCGCACCCTGATGATCCCCGGATGTACGCGCCCTGTGATAACCCGGATCGCAACATCGATGTTTGCCCGCGCCATCTCGATGAGTAACGGAACGGCCGCATAGACGAGGAGGAGAAGAATCCGGATCGGGTTTGCCATCCGCAGGCTTTCTGATCTGCAGAAGATACGATATGATGCTATCCCGACGATGATGGCAATGATCGCCCCGGCCACCAGTTCGGCCCCGGACCAGAGCAGTATATCACCTGAACCTGCTGTCAACAGCAGGTACGCCACAAATGCGGCGACCATGGTTGCCAGAAGGCGGATCACGGGTGTTCAACCCCCCTTGCGCGACGACGTTGTGTCGTGCTTTGATAAAAGGAAAACAGCATCGGCTCTGCAATAAGCCCCTGCCTGAAGTTTATCATGATCAATAGTGATCTTTTAACTAAAATATTGCTTTCCATCCGTCCACTGCGGAGAGAGTCTTTTTTTGCACTGCCCGGGTATGCCTGACTCATCTCCGGCAGATGGATGTCGTGGAAGAAGACAATCGACTATTTAATCGATCTGGCACAACCTGTAATGGATGAAATCACCCTATCTCGGAGCAATTCCCCTCCGCTGGTGTGATGCCTGCCATGTACCGGTCCTTGGAAAGCGGTGCGCCTGTGGCGAGAAGACGCGCGCTGTCGGCATTACTCCTCCCGGAGATGCACGCCCGGCGTTTCCATCCGACATCCGGCGCATCAACCAGATATTTGAGGATGCCTTCGGAGCCAGGCTGATTCCGGACGGCCACCTGGTTATCCTCAACAAAGTCCCCGACGATGATCGGATGGAGGAGATCATCCTTGGGGGGGCAGTTGTTGGTGCCATACGGTATCTCCCCCTTGAGAACCGGTGGGAAGCCCTTCCCAGACCGCATGCCGCCACGCTTCTCACCCCGGCGAAACGGTATCTCGTTGTTACTGATGAAGCCGCTTCCTTCATCCGGGAAGGTTCCAGTGTCCTCGCACCCGGACTCATCAGTATTGATCAGCACGTCATGGCAGGCGACGAGGTCTTCGTTATGACTCCTGATGGAACCTGCGTCGGTGTCGGCCGGGCAAAGATGAGCGCAGAGGAGGCGACAGCCATCTCTCGCGGCCAGATCGTCCGGCTCAGGAAGAACAGTCCGCATATCTTCATCCCGGGACCTGCGACCTGGGAGGATGCCGTACGGGCGAACCGGGAAATCCTTTCCCGGATGGAGGAAGATTCGATCACCTTCATCCGGGATGTCGCAGAGGCAGAGACTCTTCCGGTCACCGTCTCCTACTCGGGTGGGAAAGACAGCCTTGTAACCCTCATCCTCGCCAATAAGGCGCTCGGGTCGGTCCCCCTCATCTTTGCCGATACCGGACTTGAGTTCCCCGAGACCTATGAGAATATTGAAGAAATACAGAAGAGATACACCTGCACCGTGCTGAAGGGTGATGGAGAGGGCGGGTTCTGGAAAGGCTTTGCAGAACATGGCCCTCCGGCTGTGGATCTCCGCTGGTGCTGTAAGGCATGTAAGCTGACGCCGGTGAAGGATCTGATCGATCAGCACTTTGGTGAATGCCTCTCCCTCATCGGCCAGCGGAAGTACGAATCTGCAAAGCGGATGCAGAGCAGACGGGTCTGGAGGAATCCAAATGTTCCAAACCAGCTCTCCGCAGCCCCGATTCAGAACTGGAATGCAATGCATGTCTGGCTCTACCTCTTCCAGGAAGATGCACCATATAACACCCTCTATGAAGAGGGTCTTGATCGGATCGGCTGCTATATGTGCCCGTCCAGCGATATAGCCCACCTGATACTGATCGAGGAGCGGTACCCCGATCTCTGGTCAGGCTGGCGCACCGCTGTGCTGGAGTGGGGCCGGCAGGCTGATATAAAAGAGGAATGGTTCCTCTCCGGTGCATGGAGAAAGAACCGGGGGAAGATGCATGACGAAGATAGCCATTATTGATTACGGTCTTGGAAATCTCAGATCGGTCCTCCGGGGCATTGAGCGTGCAGGGGCAGAAGCCGTCATCACACACAATGATGACGAGATCGCGTCTGCAGACGGGATCATCCTCCCCGGGGTCGGCGCATTCAGGGAGGGGATGGAGAAACTCGCCCCTCTCCGGGAGACTATCATCAGATCCGCAGGGGATGTTCCACTCCTTGGTATCTGCCTTGGGATGCAGATGCTGATGGAGGAGAGTGAGGAGCATGGGATGCATCAAGGCCTTGCCCTCATACCCGGGAGGGTACGCCGGTTTCATCCTGAGCCTGGGATGAAGGTTCCCCATATGGGATGGAACACGATTCATCAGACACTCCCTGATGATCCGCTGCTCGACGGCGTCCCTGACGGAAGCTATCTCTATTTTGTTCATTCATATTACGTCGATACACCCATCCGGAACCGGCTCTGTGAGACGGAGTATATCGTCAGGTATGCTTCAGCGGTAAAAAGAGATCAGATCTATGGCGTCCAGTTCCATCCTGAAAAGAGTGGGGCAACCGGACTGCGGATCCTTGAAAATTTTATCAATCTCGCTTAATTTCTTTCCCTGCGCCAATTGATCGCTTCATAGAGCATCATGGCGACCAGGACGAGGCAGCCCCCGAGGAAGAAGGCGGTGACGAACTCATGCATCAGGGGGGGGAGTGCCGCCGCATCACCGGCCATTCTTGTCGCAGCGGGCATCGTTTCTGGTACAGTCAGCACCAGATAATCATCTGCCAACTCTCTCTTTGAGAGGGATGGCAGGTAGAGCGAGAGGAGTGCGGTTCCGGCGACGAAGACCCCAAGCGTGGCAGCATACTTCTTCACAAGACCGATTGCACTCTTCCTCTGCGGAGCCACAATCAGAACCTGATTCTTCAGTGCATAGAGCTTCACCTCACGCCCTTTTGCACTCCAGCGGGTATCCACAACCTCGATCACCCCGGCATCAAGGAGATTTCCGAGATGATACTTTGCGGTTGTAAGTGGAATATGCAGCTCTTCTGAGAGGGCTGTTGTGCTCTTTGGAGCGTCCGCAAGCCCCCTGAGGAGATCACCCGCGGTCGGGCTTGCCATTGCACGGGCGACCTTCTGTGCCTGTTCATCTCCGGGCTCAAGGAAGACAATCTCGTCAGTCATGGAGTGTTGCCCTGATCAGTTCATCGGCCTTGTGGAGCGCTTCAGCGATTCCCGCCTCGTCCTGTCCTGCACCCTGGGCAAGACCCGGTTTACCGCCCCCTTTTCCGCCAAGCATGGAACAGATATCCCGCACGATCTCACCGGCATGGACCCGTTCATCACCCGAACCCATCACAACCCCGAGACCACCGGTCGTTGAGATGAAAAGGGCTATCCCCTTGCGATCCGCGATACCTGTCGCCACCTGGACGAGCTCTTTTCTGGGGAGATCGACCTGCTGAATGATCACTTCGATGCCATTGACGAGATCACCGGTGAGGCTCTGCAGCTTCATCTCTGCGAGACGGGACTCCATCTCATCGATCACCTTCCCTCGCTCCTTCCATTCCGTGAAGAACCGATCGACGGCCTGTGGGAGATGCTCGACCTGAACCGAGAGGGTTCCGGCGGATTCATTGACGATATCCTGGAGATGCTGCATTGCATAAATGGCTGCAAGGCCTGCTGAAAACTCTATCCTCTCGATACCATCCTGGATATGCTCGATCCTGAGTATCTTGATGATACCGACCTCACCACTGCTCCTGCAGTGGGTTCCCCCGCATGCCTGCACTTCAGTGCCCATCTGGACAATCCTGAGATCCTTCCCTGGAGGGACCCCGCCCTGATAGAGGCTGAATCCGTACTTCTGCTCGGCGCGGTTGCGCTCCTCCACCTTGATGAAGACCGGGGTGTTCTCCATGATCAGATGGTTGGCGGCGATCTCGATCCGTTTCAGCTCGTCTGGTGTGATGTGGTTATAATGCCGGATATCAAGCCGGGAGCTTTCGATACCGTTCTGTGATCCCGCCTGGTGGACATGGGGCCCAAGCACCTCCTTGCATGCTTTTAGGAGGAGATGGGTCCCGGTATGGTGGCGCATCAGCGACCAGCGGCGCTCCTCGTCGATGATCCCCTTTACCCGCTCACCGCGCTTCAGGACCCCGCCCTTGATCCGGTGAAGGATTCGATCATTCTTTGTGATCACCTCATCAACCCGGACGACATTATTTGCGGTCACCAGGGTTCCGGTATCTGATGGCTGTCCACCTCCCTCGGGATAGAAGAGTGACTGGTCAAGGACGACATGGCCGTCGAAATGATCGAGGACGATCCCCTCAAACTCAAACTCGCATGTCCGTTCATAATAGAGTTTCTTCGTCGGGGGCAGGCTGGCGATTCTGTCGGTAAACCGGGCGACCTCAGACTCTTCAACCAGCTCTTCAAGCTCTGAGTGCTTATCTGCAATGATGGAGTCGAGGTCATCCGGGAGATCGAACTCCGCCCCCTCCTCGGTCAGGATATCGCGCATCAACCCGGTTGGAATCCCATGCGATTCATAGAGGGTGATCATCTCTGCAAGGGGTACAGGCTCATTCTTCTTCTTATGGCTCTGGGCTACCCGTTGAACGACACGCTTTCCGCGGGCGATGGTTGTATCGTATTTGGCTGTCTCCCGCTCAATAATCTCGCGGATGATCTCCTCTTTCTGTTCGAACTGACCAAGTCCTATCTCATTCATCTGGAAGAGGACGAGATCTGCGAGGTTCTCATCAAGATTGAGTTCGCTCATCATTCTGAGGCTTCGCCTGAGGACGAGACGGGCAAGATATCCTTCACGGACATTGGATGGAACGATACAGTCCCCGAGCATATAGCCAAGGCACCGGGTATGATCGCAGAGTGCATAGATCCCCTCAATGGGAACGATCATCTCCTCGAGCTTTGGAACGCTCACACCGACCGATGCTGCCACCTTCTTCCGGAGATCGGAAAGCTTCTCTCCCCGGATCTCAATTAGGCCGGCAAACTTCGCATTCAGGCTGAGGATATCGGTAAATTCCTCATTATTAAGTCGATCCTCAAGGCCGGCCGAGGTCATCAGCCGTGAGACCATATCAGGGAAGACCGCATCATAGATCGTCGGCGATCCCTTTGATGCCCAGACGAAGCGTTCAAGGCCATATCCGGTATCGACGATGCGGAGTTTCATCGGGTAGTAATCCTTCCCATCGATCATCGTCGGGGTGCCGGCGGTCTTCGTCCTTCCAAGGTTCATGAAGACGAGGGTGGCGACTTCAAGGCCGCCGATGAGGACCTCAACGCTCGGCCCTGCATTCCCTCCACCATACCAGGGGTGCTCCTTGAAGGTAACGGCATCAAGATTCCCGCCGATGGAGGTGATGAAGTCTGAACAGAGCTCAAGGGTTTCATCCTTCCAGTATATCTCCTCCTCATCTGTGTTGAAGGCATGATGCGCCATCATCTCAAAACAGGTGAGATGGCGACCGGATCTCCCGACCGCATCGAGATCATTGAGCCGTATACAGGGCTGGGAGATGGTGAGGGGGTTTGCCGGAGGTGGGACAACTCCGCCTGTGACGAACGGCTGGAAGTCAGCGATGGATGCGATGGTCAGATAGATGTCATCCCTCCACCGTGCAGCGACAGGATAGCGTTCGATCCGGGTGTGGTCATTTCTCTCAAAGAAGGAGAGGAAAGCCTCGCGCATCTCATCGGTCGAATGTGGGGAGAAGACGGGCTCTCCGATAAACTTGTATGGCTCGCAGGGTGCGTCACCACATAATTCCCGATCAGGGTTCAGTGTCCAGAAGGCGGAACCACAGGATCTGCAGACCTTTCTGGAAAACCCCTTCGATCGAAAGTAATCCAGCTCGTATTCTTCCTCAAGCATGTAAAACCACGTGCTTGCTATACTTTCTGTCCGTCACCATAAATTGTTTCTTGTTCTCCTGTGCCCTTCTCTTTGTAATAGAGATCAAACTCCTCAAAGAGAGAGCAGCACCGGGCGATCCTGACTGCAATACTATGCCAGCATTCACCGCCTCTATACAGGAAATCCTCGCAGGTACAAAAACCGTCTTCGACGATGTATTCATCCCTCCTTCCGACGACTACCCAGAAATCGATATATTTCTTCACATTCCCATGCTCTACAGCGAGGATCGCCTTCTCTCCCCGTTCCTGGTAGGCATGAATAATCCCACGCCTCCCCTCATCTGTGAGACGTTTCTCTGATTGCAGAAGAACCCAGGGGTTGATCATGGCAAAAGACAGCTCTCTGGTGGATCATCAATATACGTCCACCCCATCCTCTCTGCGATGGCTCGCATTCCCGGGGATTCAAGGGTGTAATGCGTTGCCTCGATACATGGAAGCGGGGCCTCCCGGGCTATGCTATGCTTCATCTCGGATGATATGAAGAGCTCTGCTCCGAGATCCCTGGCTTCTTCCATCAGGTCGGGCTGAAATCCTGATCCCCCGACAACCGCAACCCTGCCGGGATCATCAATGGTGCCGTAGATGCGAACCCCGCAGGAGAGTCGGGAGATCAGCTCCGGGAGGGTGAGCTGGCAGTCGCCGACGATGCCGAGGCTCATCCTCTTCCTGTTCGTCAGGCCAAGCATATCGGCGAGGCTGTCGTTGATCCCTCCCTCCGCATGATCGAAGTTTGTATGCATCACAAAGAGGTTGATCCCATTCCCAAGAAGTGTTCTGAGAATATGCGCGGTGGTGCCGGTGATCCTGGTGACAGGGGTGAAGATGGGGGTGTGATGCACGACAAGCATATCCGCACCCAGAGAGGCGGCTGTATTGACGACCCGCCGGGTCGGATCGAGTGCGGCACAGACGGTCGTCAGCTCTTCCGACCCCTCGACGACGAGCCCGATCTTTCCCGTATCAAACTCCTCTGCCAGAGCCGCAGGGGCAATTCTCTCCATTTCGTCGAGAAACGCCGATATCTTCATACATACGTAATTGATCAATGTGGCAATAGGTCTTATGGAGAGTTTTATTACTCATAGGTATAATCGACATCATTATTAATGCAGGATAGAGATAATTGGTATGGAAAAGTCCATCGATGAGATTAATACCAGAATTCGCGATGGAAGTGCCGTTGTTGTCACCGCTGAGGAGATGCCGGATATCGTCTCGGAACTGGGCGAGGAGGGTGCGCTCAGGGAGGTCGATGTCGTGACAACCGGTACCTTCGGTGCGATGTGTTCGTCAGGCGCCTTCTTCAACTTTGGCCATGCCGATCCTCCAATCCGGATGGAGCGTCTCTGGCTGAATGATGTCGAGGCGTATGCCGGGATCGCCGCAGTTGATGCCTATATCGGGGCGACCCAGGAGTCGACGACCGAAGGCATCGGGTACGGCGGTGCCCATGTCCTTGAGGATCTCGTCTCCGGCAGGCAGGTTGAGCTCCGGGCAATCTCAAAAGGGACCGACTGCTATCCACGGAGGACTCTGACCACCGATCTCCTCCTCGATGATCTGAACCAGGCGATCATGGTCAATCCGAGGAATACGTACCAGTGTTATAATGCCGTGACGAACCGGTCTGATCGGACACTCAACACCTATATGGGGACCCTCCTCTCCAATACCGGGAATATCTCATACTCGGGCGCTGGTCTCCTATCCCCGCTCGCAAACGATCCAACACTCTCCCTCATCGGCGGGGGGGTTCCGATCTTCCTCGGAGGTGGAAATGGCATGGTCGTCGGTGAAGGGACCCAGAGCTCTCCGGCAAATGGATTTGCAACCCTGATGGTGAGCGGGGATCTCAAAGAGATGAACCCGGACTACCTGCGTGCGGCAAGCATCACCGGCTATGGTGTCACCCTCTATATCGGTCTTGGGATCCCACTCCCGGTTCTCAACACCGATATCGTCAGGAACACCGCCGTCCGGGATGAAGATATCGTCACATCGATCGTCGATTACGGTGTGCCGCGACGGGACCGGCCTGTCCTCAGGACGGTCACCTATGCCGAACTGAAGAGCGGGAGCGTCGAGATCGATGGTGAGATGATCCGGACATCCCCGATATCAAGCTTCAGCAAAGCGCGAAAAGTTGCTCATGACCTCAAGGAGAGAGTCGAGGCGGGGGCATTCACTCTGGCACTCCCGACGATGACGATCAATAACCAGAAGAGGAACCGGCCGATGAGGGAGACGGCCAGAACCCCGCGGGTACGGGAGATTATGAATCCGGCGGTTGTGACCATCACCGAGAATGAGCTTGTGAAGACTGCCGCAAAGAAACTCCTCAAAGGGGAGACGAACCATCTTCCGGTCATCGACCGGGAGGGGAGACTTGTTGGGATCATAACGACCTATGATGTCTCCAAGTCTGTTCTTCGTGACGGGGATGCACTCACTGTCTCAGAGATCATGACAAAGAAGGTTGTCACCATCTCGGCAGATGAGGCCGTCGATCTCGCTGCACAACGCCTTGAACAGAATAATATCAGCGCCCTCCCGGTTGTGGACTCGTCACACCATGTCATCGGGATACTCAACGCGGTGGATCTTGGAAAACTCATCCAGCGGAGGTGGCAGCCATGAAACTCTTCATCACCGTTCCGCGTGAGGTGATCAAGCAGCCACTCATCGCCCAGGTCGTCCTTGAGACGGGTGTGCTGATAAATGTCGAGCGGGCGCATATCGACTCGACCGAGGGCTGGATCCTCATTGATATCCCTGATGCGGAGGGGGACCGGATATCAGCCAGGCTCATCGAACACGGGGTGCATGTGAAGAAGCTTGAGAAGGCCGTCATCCATGACGAATACGAATGTGTCGATTGTGGTGCATGTATCAGTATCTGCCCCCAGGAGGTCTTCTCTTATGATGAGGAGTATCATCTCGTCATAACGGATGATCGCTGCATCCTCTGCGGCAGGTGTGTTCCGGCCTGTCCGCACCAGGCACTCTCCCTCAGGCAATGATCAGGCGGCATTTCCAGCACCGCCAGACGATCACAACCATCCATGCGGACTGTGAGGAGCATATCGAGGCGGCACGGGGGGGTATTCTCGATGCACGGAAGGCTGTCGAGGGGGTCTGTGCCACCGATCCCTTCTTCGCCTCGACCTTTGATCCCTATGATCCGGGATCAGATCACCCGGTGATCCGCCGTATGGTCGCAGCAGCAGATGAGGCGGGTGTCGGGCCGATGGCAGCGGTTGCGGGTACCATCGCCTGGTCAGGTGTGGAGGCGATGGTTGATGCAGGGGCGGACTGTGGTATCGTCGATAATGGGGGTGATATCGCCCTCATCTCTGATCGGGATCTCAGAATCGGCATCTATGCCGGAGAATCAAACCGGAATTCTGCATTTCTGATGCCACCGCAGAAGAAGATAACCGGGATCTGTACGTCCTCGGCGACGGTCGGCCCTTCGATATCGCTTGGTTCAGCAGATGCAGTCACCGTCTTCTCCGGGAATGTGGCGGCTGCGGATGCATGGGCAACCGCACTCTGCAACACTCTCACCCCTGATGATCTCTCACCCCTCCCTCTTCTTGTAGAGACTGGTGTCATCGGAGTGATCGCTGTCTTTGGCGATGACATACTCCGGTGGGGGGCTGTCCCCCCCCTCGTCTCTGCCCGTATTGATCCAAATCTGATTACAAAAGGGATGTAGGGTTAATCCGCATTCTCCTGCGCATACCTGATCGCATCATGGTGGGCATTACGGCCTCTCATAGATGTGATCACCTCTTTATCACACCTGATACCAATGACCGGTGTCTCCCCCTCCATCATAAAAAAGAGATCATAATACTCTATCGTCTCAAGGAAGACACCCCGGACCAGGCCGGATGCCGGCTGAAGAAGGAGTCGATCCATGATCAGAACCGAGGGCTCCTCCTGAAAGGCATAGAGATAGACCTGGTACGCATTGAGGAAATCGGAGACGAGCAGCTCCTCCCTGATCTCCGGGTCCAGCTGGCCGATGGCCCGGGCGAGTCGCTGGTCGTCTTCATCTGCATATTCAAGGAGCTCATCTGCTATCTCAAAAAGAGAGATCGTTTCCTCCATAAGATATATGCTCACTTTAAACGCCATAATACTGTGTGAGAGACGAAGATATCGACTGGCAGATCTACCACCGGATCGCCCTTGGAGAGGCAGGCACCATCCCGGAACTCATCTCGATAACAGAGCTTGATGAAGAGGTGATCAGGGCATCGGTACAGCGGCTTGTCGGATACCTTCTCATCAGGCAGGAGGGGGAGCTCCTCCGTCCCATGGGGCTTGAGGAGATGCTCCTCTCCTGCAGGATCCGATATACAAAGGATCTTCCTGTGACTATTGAGAACGGTGTAATAAAAATCAGGAGTGATCATCATCATTGAGACATATATTCTGAGAATCGGCCACAGGCATGATCGGGATCAGCGTGTGACAACGCATGTCGGCCTGACCGGCAGGGCGCTTGGTGCGAAGGGGATGTACCTTGCTGCTGATGATCCGGGGGTCGTCGAGAGTATCAGAAGTGTTGCCAGGCGGTTTGGGGGGGACTATCATATTGAGGATGGTGTTCACTGGAGGCAGTGCATCCACGAATTCAAGGAGTCCGGAGGAATTGTTGTTCATCTGACGATGTACGGCCTTCGTATCCAGGATGTCATCAGGGAGATCAGGACTGCTCCGAAGGTTCTTATCATCGTCGGTGCAGAAAAAGTGCCGGGCGAGATATACGGACTTGCTGACTACAATGTCGGCGTCACCAACCAGCCTCACTCCGAGATTGCCGGACTCGCCGTCTTCCTCGATCAGCTGTATGAGGGAAGAGAGCTTGAGTGTGAGTTTCCGGATGCCGATATCCGTGTCATTCCGTGCGAACGGGGGAAGAATACGGTGGAGCTGTGAGGGAGACGGTACTTGTTGCCGGATATGCCACACGGCATGTCGTCTCATCCGCCTGGAGAGCGGGATACCGCGTCATCGCTGTCGATCACTTCTGTGATCTCGATTCCGGCTGGTATGTTGATGATTACGTGCGCTTTGAGGAGCTTACTGATCTCCCGGGTGCAATTAAGGAGATACGATCACGAAACAGGATCGATCATCTGGTTCTCACCTCGGGTGCTGAAGAGGTTGTCTGCCCTGGAATCTCCCGTGCCGGGACCAGTCCCCAGATCGTATCGCGGTTCATCGACAAGATGAAGACACAGGCATTCTTTGAGGGGATAGCTGTACCTCATCCCTGCCTTGCGGGCTGTGATACGTTTCCGGTCTTTGCCAAACCGATCACCGGGGCTGGCGGGTGGAGGAATGCCATCATCTCATCACAGGAGGAGATGGATGCATGGATTGAGATGATCGATCTCCCCTACATGACCCAGCAGATCATCGAGGGTACGCCTGCCAGTGTCTCGTGCCTCTCAGATGGGAGACGGGCCGTTGCGGTGACAGCAAACGAACAGATCCTCCGGGGTGAAGGCGAGGCGGGCTTTGGTTTTGCGGGGTCGATCACCCCCTGTGATCACCCGCTTGCCGGTGAGATGATGGACTGTGCCGAGAAGATAGCGGCGGCAACCGGCTGTGTCGGATCCATTGGGATCGATTTTGTCCTCTCTGATGAGGCGGTTGCGATTGAGGTGAACCCACGGTTCCAGGCAACCCTTGACACCGTTGAATCGGCAACCGGCATGAATCTCTTCTCCCTTCATATGCAGGCATGCGCCGGCATCCTTCCGGAGATGCGGCCAAAGCCCCGCAGGTATGCGGCGCGGCGCATTCTCTTTGCCGAAGATGACTGTATTCTCCTTCATGATCTCCGGAGATTCGGATCCTTCATCGCCGATATTCCTCCGATAGGGACCGAATTTTCCAGAGGAGATGCGGTTGTCAGTGTCTTTGGGTATGGTGGTACACGGGAGGCCGCCCTTGTGATGCTGGATAACCATATTAGTATCATAGCACCATATCTTGCGTAATGGAACGAGTGGAAGAACTTCTGCAGAATCCGGCCATTCATGAATTTTTCCTCCGTCTTGTGGGTGACGAGGGGATCCAGCTCATTGCCCGGTTTCCCGAGACCGGTGAGCACAGTGATGAGGCTCTTGCCGAGATCACCGGGATCAACCTCAACTCCGTCAGGCACAGCCTCTATACACTGTATGAACGGAGGCTGGCTGAGTACCGGAGAGTAAAAGACAATGAGACCGGCTGGCTCACCTACCTCTGGCACCTCAGGCTCGATAACCTTGAACCGGTCATCGCCGAGGATCTGGCAACCGTCAGGGAGAAGCTTGAGGCGCGGAGGCGCTACGAGGAGGAGAATGATTTCTACCTCTGCAAGACCTGTGGTGCGATGTATACCTTCAGCGAGGCGTTCCCACACGAGTTCTCCTGTGTGACCTGTGAGGTTCCACTCAGCCATTTTGATAATGAGGTGCTTGTCACCGCACTGAGACGGAGGCTTGCGGCAATCAATGAATCACTCGGTGATGCCTGACTGTATCTCCGAGGATGCCTGCATCGATCATCTTCTCGGTGCCGGGTGTACAAAGAAGGTGATCGCCCACTCCCGTGCCGTCAGGCGGGTGGTTGCTGACTATACCCATGATGAAGCGGTTATCCCCTGCCTTGCCCGGTGCGGGGCTCTTCTCCATGATATCGGCAGATCAGTGACGCACGACCTCGATCATGCAGAGGCTGGCGGGGATATCTGCCGGGAGCGTGGGATCCCCGAACTGCTCTCCCGGATCGTCGAATGCCATCTCGGGGCAGGCCAGACATCCGACGAATGCCTCCAGCTTGGTCTTACTCCCCGTGATGCCATGCCACGGACTCTTTCTGAGAAGATCGTTGCACATGCAGACAATTGTGTGAGGGGTTCATCGGAGATCCATATTGAGGAGCGGATGATCAGAATCGCTGATCTCCCCCGCACGAAGCGGAAGAGGACATACCGTCTCGCACTTGAGATGGAACTCTTTCGCTCCTGATCAGAGGATCAGTCTCATGACCTGGGGAAGTTTTCGCAGATCCTCTGCAACCCCGTGCGGGAGGGCTCCGTCGATGATCACCACAAGCTTCGGCTCTTCTGCATAGACCGGATCGGTCACAAAGAGCTGGCGTATCGGGATATCGTATCCTGCGAGGATGTTGACGACTGAAGCAACGATATGCTTGTCTGCGGCATTTTTTGGGAGGAGGGTGATGACGGCAAGGCCGAGATCCTCCGCGACCCGTGAGAGATCCGGTGTCACCCGGATATTACAGAAGACCCTACGGAGGTTCTCGTTCTCAAGGATACTGTGGGCAGTCGTATCAACGACCCTGCGGTCGACCCCGATTGCTCGCGCGACCTGCGTCGCCGGCATCTCAATTCCGTTTGCGGTGATCCTGCCTGCACTGTTGACACCAAACCCGTTTTCAAGGAGAAATCCGACAACTCTTCGTTGTGAGGGGGAATCTGCGAAGATTTCAACGATCTCAGACCACATAGACAGGAGATGATTGGCGCCATGAGTGAAAAAGGATCTTCTTTACGATGGGGTGAGGCAAAGGTGAATCGATAGGGTTTTTAAGGGGTGGTGCATATGTTATTAGGTCAAACTGTGCGAGGGTTGCCGAGCCAGGTCAAAGGCGCTAGGTTGAGGGCCTAGTCTCGTAGGGGTTCGCCGGTTCGAATCCGGTCCCTCGCATTTTCTTCTATCAATCAGTTCATGAGGTAACTCTCTCCTCACAAATCATTTTATTTTATCACGTCCAGATCCTCATCCATGCGATTAATTATCGAGGTCGAGGGAGCCCCGCAGAAGGTTCTCGGTCTCCGAAGAACCGGATCATACGATGAGATCGGACCGATGATCAAGGAGATCGCCTCCTATATTCAGGAGAAGGGAATAACTCCCATTGGACCGCCTGCCTACATCTGCCATGAGATGACACTGGAAGCGGTTCAGGCCGCGACAGAGACCGGTTCAGCTGATATTGAGGTGGTATTTCCGGTAGATGCCGGTGTCGAGGGGGAGGGGGATATACAGGCCTATGATCTTGCGGGCGGACGGATGGTCAGGATCATTCATATGGGGGCATACCGGGACTCTAAAGAGACCTATACCGAGCTCTTCAGCTGGCTTGCCGAACAGAATCTCTCCATCAATGGCCCCATCCGGGAGGTCTATATGAATGACCCCGAAACGACCGAGGAGGATCTCCTCGTCACCTGGATCTATGCCCCTGTCGGGTGATGGATCTCCTCTCTTCTTTCTTTAATACTACGATTTTTTCCGCAGTTTTCCATATCTATATCTTCTCCTCTGCCTGAAATACAATCTCAGGAGAAAGAGAATGAACCGATATCTCACTGGAGCTCTGCTTGTCGGGGGGCTGGTCGCCGCACTGATCATCGGGGCCGGATTCTATGATCGCCAGGCATCAGAACCAGCCGACGGGCCGATCCCGTTCGCCTCAGCAGATGAGGTCCGGGAGTTTCTGCAAACCGCGGATCAGGAGTATACGACCGGATGGAACGGTGGCCTCCGTATCCTTCCCGGAGCTATGACAAAAGACGCGGCAGCCATCGCGCCCCCCATGACCTCCCCGGTTATGGAGGGAGCCGGGAGCAGCCCCGAATATTCAACAACAAATATCCAGGTTGAAGGGGTGGATGAGGCGGACTTTGTCAAGAATGATGGTCGGTATATATACATCATCGCCGGGGGAAGATTGCTCATCGTTGATGCATATCCGCCGGAGAATGCACGTATCATCTCAAATACGACACTCTCCGGCACCCCTCGGGAGATGTATCTTGCCGGATCAACCATCGCGATCATCGCGGACATCACCGAAGAGTCTTTTATGGCGGTTGAAGGGAGTGCCGCGCCGGTCCCGGTCTATCGGCAGGTGACGGGCGTCTCCGTCTATGACTGTGCAGACCGGAGCCGGCCACGCCTCATCCGGGAGGTTTCTGCATCAGGGTCATACACCTCTTCCCGGATGACCGGGGGCGTCATCTATCTCGTCTCGCAGGAGTCCCCGCAGAGGCACGGGCCCGATATGCCACTTCCGATCATCCGGGACGGAGACCGGCATTATGATCCCGGGATCTGGCGGTTCGATGATCTCCCCGGCCCGTTCGTCTTCCAGACGATCACCGCATTCAGGCCGGCTGCGACGTCACCAGTCAGATCAGAGAGCTATCTTGTCGGGTACGGAACAACGATCTATGCAACACAGGAGAACCTGTATATCACCTACACCCACTATGGGGGCCAGCCATATGGGAGGACCGGCCCATCCACGATCATCCACAGGTTTGAGCTCAGGAGGGGCGATCCCATCTGGCGGCAGACGATGAGTGTTCCGGGGATGATGCTCAACCAGTTCTCGATGGATGAGTACAGGGATCATCTCCGGGTTGCAACCACCGTTGAAGAGTATGGGCGCGAAGGCATGCAGACCTCCTCACGGATCACCATCTTTGATCGATCCGGGAGAGTCACCGGCGAGATCACCGGCATTGCTCCGACAGAGCGGATCTTTGCGGCACGGTTCATCGGTGATCGCTGTTATCTCGTTACGTTCCGGCAGATCGATCCCTTCTTCGTCATCGATCTCTCAAATCCGGAGAACCCGTCCATTCTTGGTGAACTGAAAATCCCCGGATACTCAGATTACCTCCATCCCTTTGACGCAAACCATATCATCGGGATCGGAAAGGACACAAAGGAGACCGCATGGGGTGGGTTTACCACCACCGGCGTGAAGATCGCCCTCTTTGATGTCTCGGATGTAAAAAAGCCGGATCTGTTGGACTCGATCACCCTTGGCGGGATGGGGAGTGACTCCGAGGTTCTTCGTGACCACAAGGCATTCTACTTCAACAGGGAGATCGGCCTGATGGCGCTTCCGATCACGGTTGCAGATGGGTATGGCAGGGGGTACGTCTGGGAGGGGACCTATCTCTATACCATCTCTCCAAAGTCCGGGTTCACCCTTCATGGAACGATCCCCCAGTATACCGGCGATGCACCCCCGGAGCCCGGCCACTGGCCGACCGCCGTCCGGCGCTCCCTCTCGATAGGTGAAACCATTGCGACGATCTCTGACACGACCATCGTTGTAAGCGATCTTGGAGACCCGACAAAGCGGTATGCGGAGATCCCTCTCCCGGCAGGGGATCGGTGGGGATACGGGAGATGGCATCCCCCTGTTATGGCATTCTGATCCTCTCACCCCTTCTTCACCCACTGCATTATGATCTTTGTTGTCATAATCGCAACAAATAATTTATCAGATTGGAGATCCTATCTTCTACCGAGTAATCGTGAAGCCCCTCTTTCGCTATCTGTCAGATACCATCAATGCCAGGCCGGCCCTTGTCGCAGGTCTCTTCTTTGCATTGATTCTGCTTGCCTTCTACGGGACCGGTTTCCTTCATATGGCAACAGGATCCGAGACCTACCTCGATAAGAGTACCCGGCAGGGTGTCATCATGGAACAGTACCAGGATACCTTCCGGACCAACAACATCATGGTGATCATCGAATCAGACGATGTCGTTGATCCTGATACATTGCTGATGATCGATCAGCTCTCCTGGAGCCTTCAGAGGGAGCGATACGTCGCCAGTGCGTCCGGGATAACGGATCTCATCAGGATGATGAATGGCGGCACCATCCCCCGTTCGACCGGTGAGATATCGCAGATCCTCGATAATGCTCCGCCGGATATCCTTGACCGTGTCTATCCCTCCAATATGATGACGATCCTCATCGTCTCCCTTGAGCCTGGGACAAGTTCGGATGTACGGGAGAGTATCCTTCGTAACTTCGAGACGATCATCGGGATGACCGATCTCCCACCGGGTACTACCATCACCCTCTCTGGAGATGCGGCATTTGCCCAGCAGATGAAGGAAGAGATGAGGACCTCGATGGGGGTTTTAATCGGGGCTGCGATGATCCTGATGATAATCGCAGTGATGCTCCTCTTCTCCCACGTCAGCTACCGCCTCCTTCCGGTGGGTGTCGTTGCCATCGGCCTTCTCCTGACATTTGGGATGATGGGGCTCTTTGATATCCCGATAAGTATGGTGACCATCGGGGCATTCCCCGTTCTTATCGGTATCGGGATCGATTATGCCATCCAGTTCCATTCCCGTCTGGATGAAGAGCTTCGGAGACAGCCGATGGCCGGGGCCATCTGCTCAACCCTCACCAAGACCGGGCCGGCCGTCTTCTATGCGATGATCGCAACCTCGATGGGATTTATCGCAATGATGGTCTCTCCGGTTCCGATGGTCCGCGACTTCGGGTTGGTCTGTGTCATCGGCGTCGTCTTCTGTTATATTGCGGCGTTGATCATCGTCCCGACATTTGGTATTCTCATTGGCTATACCCCAAAACCTCCGAAAGGTGAGGGAGGGCTGATGAAAAGATATAACAACCTCCTTGGGAGGCTCGCCACAAAGATTGCCCGTGTCCCGATACCGGTCATCCTCGTCCTTGGGCTTGTCGCCCTTGCAGGTGTCCAGATGGACACCTATGTTCCGATATCCACCGATGAACATACGTTTGTACCAGATGATATGCCCGCTGTCGTTGATATCAAAAAGGTCACGCGGACGATGGGATCGACCCTCACCCTCCCCATCTATATCAGCGGGGATACTGTCCTCTCACCTGAAGGCATCCGGTGGATAGATGAATATGGGGAGTATGCGGTCGCGAAGCATGGTGAGATAACGCGGGTTCAGAGCATCACCACGTATATGCGCACCTACAATGATGGCCAGCTTCCGGAGACCAGAACCGAGATACGCGCCGTTCTTGAGAGGATACCTGAGGATACAAAGAAGCTCTATATCAATGGGAATAATGAAGCTGTGATCCAGTTCTCATTACTCCAGATGGAGACCGATCAGCAGAAATCACTCGTCGATCAGGTGCGATCAGATCTCCTCTTCATCGAGCCGCCGGTCGGTATCTCAGCAACTCCGACGGGTTCGGTCGAGCTCTTCACCACCCTCATCGATGATATCAGGAAAGGGAAGACGTATATGACCCTGCTTGGGTTCCTCCTCATCTTCGGGTTCCTCCTCCTCATCTACCGCAAAGCGAAGCTCGCTCTTACACCCCTGGTACCGATCATTATGATCGTCGGCTGGAACGGGCTGATCATGTACACCCTTCATATCGACTATACCCCGCTGACCGCGACCCTTGGATCGATGGCGATCGGGATCGCCTGTGAATATACCATCCTGATCATGGAGCGGTGCCAGGAGGAGCTGGATAAAGGTCTCCCCCTCTATGATGCCATCAACACAAGTGTCGCCCAGATAGGATCGGCGATCACCGTCTCCGGCCTGACAACCGTCTTTGGGTTCTCAGCCCTCCTCCTCTCAAGCTTTAACATCATCAGCAACTTTGGGATGGTCACTGTCATCACCGTCGGCTTCTCCCTCATCGGGGCGATCATCGTGATGCCCGCAGTGCTTGCCATTGCAAACCGGGATGCAATAGCCAGATAACACCCATCTTTTTTGCTTCTTCATCCACACCAGTAAAGAATGAATCCTGACTGCATGCGTGAAGCGATACGGTCCGCCCGTCAAGGGATTAGCAAAGGGCAGACTCCCTTTGGTGCCTGCATCGAATGCAATGGCCGGATCATCGCCTCTGCCCATAACCGGGTCTTCGCAGGAACCGACAGCACGGCACATGCCGAGATCGTCGCCATAAGGGAGGCGCAGGAGAAGCTTGGCACAATTGATCTCTCAGGCTGCACCATGTATGCAACAACCGAGCCTTGCCCGATGTGCTTTGCCGCATGCCACTGGGCAAAGATCAGCAGGATCGTCTACGGCACCTCAATAGAGGATGTCAGAGCTCTCGGCTTCTCTGAGATGACCATCTCAAATATCAGTATGCAGGAGTTTGGAGGGAGCCGGATGGAGATCATCGGCGGGTATCTCATTGAAGAAAATCAGGCCCTTCTCCGCGAATGGGCAGAGATGCCGGATCGAAGAGTTTACTGAAGTCGTGGGGGAAGGCTGCACCGGCACTGTCCTATCGTGACTGCGACGGTGATGGTGAGGAGGGCCGGGAAGAGGAAGGCCATGGTGAATGTTCCAAATTCGGCAATAAAACCTGCAAAGAAGGGGAGAAGTGCAAGCCCCCCATAGGTCGAGGTATTCAGGATCCCCATCATGATCCCCTGGGGTGCTCCTGTACCGGCAAGGAACGTCATCTGCGCAATAATCGCAAATCCGGCAAATGCCCCCATGATCGGAAAACCCCAGGGAGATATGAGGCATAGGAGAGCTGCCGATCCGACACCGACTGCAGCAATACGTATCGTGATGATCGGCTCAAGCCTGAACCGGGAGACGATCAGGACCGACACCATCGTTGCCAGATTCATGCTTGCGATGAAAACTCCTGTGAGGAGCGGATTGTGGCCGCCAAACTCAGGATAGAGTGAGGTGAGTGCGCCTGTTGTACCGACGATGATAATGGCTGAGTACCAGAGCCACCTGTATTCTGTCAGGTAGAAGGGAATATTTGAGGGGGCGGCCTTCTTTCCGACCCTTTCGTCCATCCTGACAGCCAGGATACAGACGATCCCTGAGAGGATGGTAAAGACGAAGAGCCCGGCCCGTGGGTCGCTGAGAATGGAGACGATCCATCCTGTTCCTGCGAGGCCTGCGAGGAGACCGGCGTTCAGGGCAGCCATGAAGTATCCGGCAAGACGGGTGTGATCGGGCCGGGCATTCAGAAGCGACATCGCCGATGCAATGAAGAGACCTGCACCGATCCCTTCTATGAAGCGGGCAAGGATGATCAGAAGTGGTGAACCGACAAAGATCAGGATCATTCCTGAGAGGAGGGTGATCACAAGCCCGGTCTGGATAAGCGGCGTCGGTCCGATCCGGTCGCTTGCATAGCCTGCCGGGAAGACGGTAATGAGGGCTCCAAAAAAGTATGCCGAGAAGATGATCCCCTGGAGAACGGACCCCTCCCCAAAAGCAGGAAGTACCGGCACTACCGCATTGGAGAGTGCCATTATTACAAATACCCCTGCGATCGGGGGGAGGAGGTTCTTCATTAATCCTGATTATGCGTGATGCTTCTTTAAACCATTCGATATGTCTCGAGGTTCATCGGTGAATGTGTCTGGATATGGAATTTCTTATAGATCGAACTGGCGAGATCAATTGTCTTGCTCTCCTCACCATGGATACAGAAGATCTTCTCCGGCTTTGGCTGCATATGGCTGACGAAGCTCATCAGCTGCCGCCGGTCTGAGTGGCCTGAGAATCCTTCCACCGTCGTTACCTCGAGGTTGATGGTGATACTACCCTTCGACCCATAGGGGATCTCCCGCCACCCCTTCTGAATCCTGCGTCCAAGTGTTCCATCTGCCTGGTATCCGACGAATACGAGGGTATTACGCTCGTCTGCGGCGAGGTTCTGGAGATAATCTATCACAGGACCTCCATTCATCATTCCTGATGTGGTGATGATGACGGAAGGCTCACCATTAATGACCGCCTCACGTTTCTCGCCTGAATCCACCTGTTCGAAGCACTCGGAGAGGAACGGGTTTAACCCCTCCCTGAAGATCTGGTTTCTGAGCTCCGAATTGAGGTATTCAGGATAGGTCGTATGGATCGCTGTCGCCTCTTTGATCATTCCGTCAAGATAGACCTTCATCCGGGGAAGAACACCCTTCCGGATCCCCTCTTCGAGTGCGAGCATGACCTCCTGCGATCTGCCGACGGCAAATGCGGGGATGATGACCTTGCCACCACGTTCGACAGCGCGCCTGATCACATCATAGAGGCGTGACTCGGCATCCTTCCTCGATGGTGTCGAATCCTGTGATGCGCCATATGTGCTCTCCATGAAGATCGCTTCAAGCCTTGGAAAATGAGCGTTTGCAGGGTTGAAGAGGCGGCTCTTTCCGTAATTGAAGTCCCCGGTAAATGCGATATTATACAGTCCGTCACCGACATGGAAGTGGGCGATGGCTGATCCAAGGATATGGCCTGCATTATGGAAGGTCAGCTTGATATCCGGTGCGATATCCGTCACGGATCCATAGTTTAAGGTGATGGAATGTTTGACGTACTGCTTCACTTCATTTGAGGTATAAGGAGCAGGCCGATCCTCTTTCCTGATCACCTCAAGATAATCGAGCTGGAGCATCGATGAGAGATCCCGTGTCGGAGGGGTGGCATAGATCGGGCCATTGAATCCATACCGGAAGAGGAGAGGGATAAGGGCACAGTGATCAAGGTGGGCATGGGTGAGGACGACGGCGTCAAGATTTGTGAGTGGATGAATCTCAGGGACGCCCAGGTATGGTGTCGCCCCATTTGTGGCACCTGGTTTCTCTCCGCAGTCGATGAGTATCCTGCTCTCCGGGGTTGAGAGGAGGAAGGCTGCCCTGCCAACCTCCCTGCAGCAGCCGAGGGTTGTGACCCGGACCCATTGATCCTTTGCAAGGATGTCGCGATGGATCCGTCTGCCGCTTGCACGGAGGAACTCTTTTCGTTCATCCCGGATTGCCCGGAGATACTTCCTGATCTGTTTCACTGTTGAGCTCTCAATCGGGGGTGTCCGGACAACCTTGGGTGTCCACCCGATGCTCTTTGTAATATCCCGGAGTGTCGCACCGTTCTTCCCGATGACGACACCCGGCTTCTCGGCTTCGATCAGGACTTCCCCGGTATCGGGGTCAAAAAAGATATCGGTAATACCTGCATTCTCCGGAACGATCTCTTTGATATCGTCATATGCACGCTCCGGATCCTCAAGGACCGTAGGACGGACGACGATCCGCTTCCTCAGGTCCCGGGCAAGAACACGGATAAGATCCGCCTGATCAGCAAACTGCTTGGGATCATCGGTATAGATAACCAGCTCAGGCCCTTCAAATTCGACATCCGAGACCTTTATACCTGCAGGTACCTTACGGTTGATAAGCTCTTTCAGCTCTTTGAGTCTGTCCTCAATCAACATGGAATCTTCCTAAAAAAGTTTGTAAAAAAAATCAGGTGCGGAGGGAGGCTGCTATCTGATTAAGTTGTGAATCATCCAGAACCTCAAACTTCTCCTTTGTAATGACGGCGAGCTGGAATCCTTCTCCGGATCCGGCATCACGCCGCATTGCGGATTTGATGGATCGGACTGCAAGCTCAATCGCTTCCTTCTCGGTCATGCCTGATGCATATCTGTCTTCAAGCACTCCAAACGCCATCGGGGATCCTGATCCTGTTGCAACAAAATCATCTTCGCGAGTAGCACCGCCCATCGCATCAACCGAGTAGACTGAAGGCCCCTTCTCATCGATACCGCCGACGAGGAGCTGTACATAGTACGGGAAGTACCTGTTCTGGTTGAGATAGTTTGAGAGGAGTGTTGCGGATGCTCCGACGGTTATCCCGCGACCTCTCCGGATCTCAAAGAGGTTGCTCTCAACACTCATAAGCCGTGCCAGCTGCTGGGCGTCACCGACACCCCCGGCGGTTGTCATTCCGATGGATTCGGTGATCTTATAGATCTTCTTCGCATTTTTACTTGCGATCATGTACCCCATGGTCGCACGTTTCTCCGTCGCAAGGACGACACCATCTGAGAAGACGATCCCGATGGTCGTCGTCCCATGCATAATCTCCTGTGGCTGTTGCATCATGTATATGCCCCCAAAAATCAGAACGCAAAAAATGTTTGGCGTTGTTCCTTATTTGGTGATTACTTCAGATAAAGATTATTATTGTGGTTTGTCATTGAGCAGGACCCTGATCAGGTCGCGATCAAAGAGCATTGAGACAAGCCGCTTGTCACCGTTGACGACCGGGAGCTGATCAACCCTGCCCCTCTTCATCTTCAGTGCGCATTCACTCACCCCGGCATTCACCGGAACTGCAATCACCTTCTTCACCATTGCAAGTTTGACAGGCTTATCTGGCAGCTGAATACGTGAGATGCCATAGGAGATGACATGCATATCACGGATGCTCTCCCAGGTCCACTCATCATCATCGGTTCCATTGGAGAAGTCACTCACCTCGACATCATCCTCAATGCAGGAGCACCGGATGAGATCGCGCTCGGTGATGATACCATCAAGCTTATTCTCAGAATCCAGGATTGGTATGGCATCAGCATGCCCGATCTCCATAATCCTGCCGACAACCGTGAGGGGTGTCTCGTTCCAGAGTGCAAATGTCTTTGAAACGAAGTGCTGGCGGATTTCATCGGTTATTTTGAGTTGTGCGACGGCACCAACAAGATCGGCGACACTGATGAGGCCGATCAGTTTCCCATCCTCAACAACGGGGAGACGGCGGATATTTTTATTGATGATTATCTCTGCTGCTTCCCTGAGGGTGGTATCCGGTGTGATTGTGATCGGCTCATTACTCATCAGGAGTGCGATCTGGGTTTCATGAGGATTTCTCAGGAGATCCTTTCTTGTAATGATCCCGATGAGTCTGCCATCCTTCATCACTGGGACACCACTGATTCCGGTTCTCTTCAGGATCTTCAGGATCTCATCCCGGTTTGCCGGAGTATCAGCGGTGACCACATTCTTTGTCATGTAGTCACGAACAAGCATCACGCTTATACCCTCACCACCATGGTCGATATGGTGCTGTATTTTACAACATGAGCTGATACGCTACCGATTAAGAGGCGATCAATCTGGGATTTCCCGCGTGATCCAACAATGATCAGATCCGCGCCTTCTTTCTCTGCGGCATTGATGATCTCATTGCCTGCATGACCGGAGAGAAGATGTTTTTTCAGGGATACGCCTGCATCCTGAGCCTTCTTCTCTGCAGTATCAAGGAGTTTCTCTCCTTCCTGTTCGAGGAGGCTATAGATGACTTCCCAGGTGTTATCCATCGGTACCGACGAGATGAGGCCGGTCTCTATGATATACACAGCATGAAGCTCCGCCTTCCATCCGCGGGCCATATCGATGGCCTGATCAAGGACGTTCATGCTGATCTCTGAGCCATCTATGGCGACCAGTAGCTTGTGAAACATGGTATCACCAAAATAAGTTCTAGTATATTTGGTACTGATCAATTAAAAAAGAATCCTCTTGGGATGATCAGATCCCCCGCGTGAGACGATGGTCCGGTGAGGGTCACGTGAGTACCTGAGGTTCGACTGCTCTGCATCAATCAGAATGATCGGGCTCTTCTGACCTTCAGAAATGCGATACCCGGAGCCCGGAAGCACTGATCCGGCTATCCCCATCCTGAGGATCTCCCGCGCAGGTACAGAGGTGATCACAGAGAGGAATGCCATCTCGCCCCAGAGATCGGGCTGGACGAACATTGCATTATCAGTCCCAAGGAAGACGGTGCATCCAAGCTCAATCATCCTTTCAACAGGGGGCGCGGCGGGAGATTCTGTCACACCGAGCACCCAGTTTGAGCGTGGGCAGATGGCAATCGGGATCCCCCTGTCAGCACACTCCCGGAGATCCCGTTCTCTCGCATGAGTGCAGTGAATGAGAAGATCGGGGTCACAGGAGAGCGCCCCTTCAATATCGTGATGGTCCCGTTCCCCTGCGTGGATGGCAATGAGCTTCCCATTTCTCCGCGCCTCATCTATCTGCCTCTCATAATCCCGGATATCACGAACACTGCTTATTCCAAGACCATCTCCATGCACCTCCCCACCATCCCGTCCGAGAATGAGGGGGCGGATCCCAAGACCCACCGCCGCCTCCTTCAGGGCACTGACACCGGGCGGACCACCTTCCCGGAAGTCGGCAAACCCTGCTATACCGGATCGCTCCATATATTCCATCGTCGAACGCATCGCAGTGGTGAGTGTTCCCTGATCTGTTGCGCGAAGGATACGGTGTTTGAGGCCGTCAGGAGGTGCGACAATGGATGCAAGATCCCCGGTTATGGGAATATCCATCGCAACCGTATCGCCGATATGCGTGTGTGCATTGAAGAGCGCGGGGAGTATATACCGGCAGGGGGAGGTCCTGGTCTCCTCGATGGTCCGGATGGATCCTTCCTCAAGATGTATGCGAACATGCCGTGGTTCCAGGTCATCCTCCAGAAATGCAAGCCCTTCAAGGGAGCGTTCAGACTCCATAGCTATCCATTGACCTCCCTTTTATATATAGGCAATGAGAAACCATTGAGCATGGCAAAGAAGAAAGGCGGGAGAATGATTTCATCAGCAGGTCTTGTCACGTACTACGACAGCGAAGACCGACGAGCCATCACTATTAACCCAAAGACCGTTTTTGCGGCAACGATTGGCATTGCAGTATTCATCTATATCCTAAACCTCCTATACTAACCTGTTTTCCCGGCATTCTCTCAATGCCTCCCGGATGAGATCTTCTTTTTCCTTGAAGTAGAGCATATCATGCCCCTTCCAGGTTTCCATGTTTCTGAAGATGACGGCAGGAACGCCTTTATTACTCTCTCCCATCATGAAGTTTGCAAATCCTGCTATCTCATCGACGACCGCTTCTTCGGTGATGAGCAGTTCATGCCCGAAGAGATCATGATCGCCACGGAAGTCGCGTATTGCTGTCATACCGCTCCATCCTATGGCATGGCCGGTCTGGCCCCGCCGGAATGCCCGCCCACAGGTGTCGGTGAGGATGACGCGTACAGTCATCCCGGTCGTTGCCAGGATCTCATCCCTCAGTGATGCTGCGGCTGCCATCGGATCCTCTGGCAGAAGAATGACGATCCCGTCTTCGACATTGCTATGGTCAACACCCGCCCGCACTCCGATATGGCCTGATCGAAGTCGGGAGAGGATGAATGGTGCATCGATGATGATCTCCTCGGATGCATCAAGGACTGCCTGAACAAATGCTGGCTCCTCATGGGTGATCGCTCCGATCCTGATCGCCTCATCTGTTGGTGTGACGGTTGAGAGATGCCGTATAGTGCCAACCGACTTGGAATAGACAGAGCTTGCAACACAGAGGATGTCGCCGTCCTGTACGCTGATCGCTTCGCAGATGAGCCGGGCCAGATTGTCCCCCGGCTGGATAATGGGGAGTCCTTCAACCCCGATGACTTCGACAGACATGAGATCTTCTCTTCTGTGTTGGTCCAGATTAAGATTCGCAATTGTGTTTATCCGCGATGATACGAAGAGAGCCCCCTCACCATACCGTCTGGGGAATACCTTTTGGTTCAGGTCTCCTTCTGATCCGCTTGGGGGGATGGTGATCGTCCGCCTCTCCGATACCTTTATGCTTAAATCCGCAGACAACCGGGTACGCATGTACCATGTAATCCGGTGTCCGGGGTGCCGGTCATTTACCTATATCGATCATCTTCAGCGGTGGCGGCTCTGCCCGGTCTGTGGCGAGATCATCAGCGGAGCACGGGCACCGGTCTACCTTGAGGTGCAGAGCTATGAAGAGGCTGAAGATCTCATCGGCAGGCTTGAAGAGTACCTGAAGAGGGCGAGCAGGGATGAGCTGACCGATGAGGAGATCGCCCGCCTTCGCACCACCTATGCCCGGTGGGTGAAGGCGCATATTCCAACCTGAACTCAGCTCAGATACCCGTACCTGGCAACATAGAGATCGCCATGGCCCCGGTTGGCGACATCTCCCTTAAAATGATGGAGCTGGAGGCCGTCCCGATCGACACAGCCGATCCGCTCGAAGGTCGGGATCATCTCATCCGCATATCCATAGACATAGCATGTACCGGCTGACATATTTGCGCATACCCGGCTGCAGTCGCCAAGTATCATCACCGTGCCACCTTTCATCTCAGCACACGGGTAATCACCGGTATTCCCGCGGATGATCACCTCACCACCGGCGATATGCTCGCATGCAAAGTCTCCGACCGATCCGACCACCTCGATCGATCCGCCTCTCATCCCCTTGCGGCCGCCACGGTATCCGGCACCACAATACTCTCCCGCATCTCCATGGCAGATGATCTCGCCCCCCTTCATCTCACGGCCGAGCCACCCGTCAGCAGATCCCAGGATCTCGATACTCCCCCCGGACATAAAATTGCCACAATGCATCCCGATATCACCCTCGATGGTGATCGAGCCGGCGGTCATCATCTCACCGACCCGTTTGAAGCGTGCGGAGTCACCCCGTATCTCAATAGCAACCTCCGCAGCCGAGGAGGCCTCCCCTTCAATATGGATATCTGCAATTTCGGCAAGATGGATATGTCTGTTTCCGACAGCGACGATGATCTCTTCTCCTGAGAAGAAGGCGTCGGGTGTTATCATCTCGGCTTCGACCGGGATCAGCGGGTTATCCCTGTCCCAGAGGGTTATCGTCACTTTCATAGATCGGTCTCCGTCCTGATGCAGTAGTTCCTGTGGAGGTATTCCTCCTGGACCGGATAATTACTCATTCGGATGCTGTAATACCGTTCAAAGTGTTCCTTGAACCGTTCATCATGCGTCATGTCATACTCCGGAGGAACCTCAGGCTTCACCCAGAATGTGGTATTCTCACCATGAATCAGTGCATCACCCCTCCTGGATACGACCCGGCCACGCTTGATCGTATATTCGGTCTGTGAAAAGCCTTTGATGACCTCTTCATACTGTTGTGCGGGGTCAATATCATCAACCCTCATCGGATAGACCGCAATATCTGCTTCAGCACCGGGGAGGAGATATCCCTTGCCGACACCGGTGATCCCAAGCGCCCGTGCCTGGCCGGCACGTGTCATCACCGCGATATCATGCCAGGTGAGCTCCCGGTCGATGGCAGGGAGGGGCACTCTCTTCCCGGTATCCTGGTGAACCGTTGCAAATTCTGCGTCCCGGTATTTTTTGCTCATCAGAAGTGCGATGATCTCAGGGTATTTGACAAACGGAGCACCATTTGGATTATCGGTCGTCAGGAGGCACTGCCATGGACTCTCGACGAGGAGGGCAAGTTCAAGGCCGATCGCCCACATGATGCTGTTGACAAGGTTCTTCCTCCGGTAATTAACCGGAATAATCCCGGATCCGGTCTCAAGCTCGACATCATGGTTGCTCCACTTGTCATGGTGGAGCCGGTAGAGGTTAAACTCCATCGGCCCGTCTGCCGTCATCGTTGTGGTCCTTCCAAACATCACCTGGCCCATATCGATGACGATCTGAGGGCGCATATTCACCTTTCGAGCAATCGGTTCGCTCTTTGAAGAGAAGTCGGACCATCCGCTTCCTCCATATGAGTGGAACTGGACATGAGTTGCATACAGTGTCTGCCGCTTGTCATTCAGATCCGGGACGAGGTCAAAGGTACCGAGGGTGCAGGTATAGTTGCCCGGGGTTCCAAGATTATTACAATGGAGGTGGACAGAATGTGGAAGATTCAGGAGCTCGTTCGCCTCGATAGCGGATCTGATGATCTCGGTCGGGGTGATATCAAACCGTGGCATCTTCTGGTTGATGCATGAGACGTTCTTCCCAAAGCCCCATGCCTCGGTTCCTCCGGGATTGGTAAGCTTAACCGCAAAACCTTTCACTGCTGAGAGTGTCCAGGCGATGATGGCCGCCGTCCGTTTGATGTCTCCTTCTTCGATTGCTCCAAGCATCCCCCAGTTCCCGTCAAAGAGTGCATTGGCAAATGAGTCCTGAAGTGGGGTGAAGGCAAACTCCTCATGGGTATGCCTCGCTTCCAGTGGTGCCATCGCCCCTTCGACGAGGCAGGTGTATCCAAGAGCACTGTATTTGTAGCTGTTTCCATAGGTTGTGGGTACGCTGTACCCGGAGGTGATGTGCATCGGACCCTTTTTCTGCGTTCTTCCTGCACGCATATCCTCAGGGCTCATGTATCTCCCAAAGTTCACCTTCGTCCCGGAGGTATGGGTATGAGAGTCAATACCCCCTGGCAGGGTGAGGAACCCCTGTGCATCGATCACTTCGGCTTTCCCTGATACGTCCTCAACGATCCTCCCGCCATCCATTGCGATATCCATCAGCTCGCCATTGATGCCCGATATCGGATCGATGACCCAGGCATTCTTCAGAAGAATCTCACCCATTTCCATTCAACTCCCTGACTCGTTCGCAGATCCTGTCGAGAACCTGCTTATCGGTTGGAAATTCTGTCTCTACCACCTTTTTCATCCTGATTGGAACACCATCCATTCGGTATGCGGTTCCTGCAACCTCGATTCCGGTGATCGCAACGGGGATCTGCACCTGGCAGAGTGCTGTCGTTGGATTGACGCATGGATCGATCTGAATGGTCGGTATTGCTGCCATATGTTCAATACAGGTTTTTGGGAAGTGTGCGCCGGGATCGCTTGCCACAACGAGGCATGCATCCGGTTCTTTTCTGGCCAGTACATCGATGACGGTTGTCTCGCCGGGATTGTAAAAAGCGATACCACGTGAGAAGTCTACAGCAAACGGATATCCTGCCATCCAGGTGAGGACTTCATTGAAGCCATAGACGTTATAATGGCCCCGCATCGCACTGATCGTAAACTTCGTCTTCCGGTTCAGTTCAGAGACGAGCTCGATGGCATTTCTGATATTTTTATACTTCCCCCTGGTCATGGAGACTCCAAGACCGAAGAAGACTGCCCCATAGCTTGCATTCTGGCAGGCCTCAACGACCCGCTCCAACTGCTCCTTCTTCACACCTGCAACCGTTGCGGGAACAACATCTCCTCGTCCTCGCACCATCGCACGGAGTGCCGAGAGGATGAGATAATCCCCTCCCGGTTTCACCTGGATGAACTCATCGGCAATCTTTGCCGTCTCGGACTCACGAATATCGACGACGACGACTTTTCTGTCACGGACGGTATTTTCAAAGAAGTACCCGTCTGCATAGGTTGAATACCTGCTCAGGTGGCGGGGGTGCGCCTCGATCGGGTTGCACCCCCAGTAGATGACGAGATCTGCCCGGTTCTTCACCTGACCGAGGGTGCAGCCGGGATGGCCCACCTCCTGAATCGCGATGATGGAAGGGTTGTGGCAGACCGATGTGGTGCTGTCGATGAGGGCACCAAGCTCTTCAGCAAGATGGACCGCCGTCACCTGCGCCTCATTATAGGTTCCGCTCCATCCATAGAGGAGGGGGCGGTTTGCTCCGGTAAGAATCCGGGCGGTCTCCTCAATCGCCTCATCAAAGCTCACCTCCACCCATGAACCGTCTTTTCTCATGATCGGGTGCTTCAGGCGTTTCTTTGAGAGAAACTTTGCATTACCAAGCACACAGCAGTTCTCAACGCCGACAATACGATTGTTCTTCACTGTCAGGGTGATGTCATCACAAAGACAGCCGCAGAAAGGGCATGGTACATCTTCAACTATCATAACGGAGCCCTCCAATATCTTCCATCAGATCCCATACCGTGACGATAGGATCGTCTGTCGGTTCAATCTCGACAGAAATCTCCTTATAATCAGGCATCCCTGTTCCATGACTGTATCCGCCGGTGATGGCGTTTGCATATGGTCCAAGGGCAATAAAGACACACCCTTCCCGTAAGGTCTCTGTCTCCTGGGTTTTCAGGACCACAGATCCTGCCTCACTTGAGACACGGACATTGTCACCCGACTCGATACCAAGATCGAAGAGATCCATCGGATGGATGAAAAGGATCGAGGTTGCCTCTCTGTAGCCTTGTGAGATCTTATGCTCGACAAAGGATCCCTGCGGGATCGTCCTTCCTGAGATGAGTGTATATCTCATACCTCCTCCCCCTCTGTTGCCTCAACAACACGCGCAACCCGGATGGCATTGTTTGGGCAGTGTTCCTCGCAGGTTTTGCATCCTGTACATTTCTCCTCATGGAAGACTTTGGTCTGGCCGGTATCAACCCGCATGATCACTTCGTTCGATCGTGATGTCCCACTTGATCGCAATGAGGGATCGATCTCACGATTCACCGGGCAGACCACCGAACAGTTTCCACATCCCATACAGGTCTTTGGATTAATGCTGATATGATAGGTCCCTGAGATGAGCAGTTTCTCCTCTTTCTTTATTGCAAGAATTTGTCCGCTTGCAAGGACATCCTCCGGGCATGCCTCGACGCAGAGGCCGCAACGGATACAATGCCCTTTTGTTATCTCAGGTCTCCATATACCTCCGCGTTTCACAACAACGATCGCCTCAGGTGCAGGACAGATCATCATACAGGCGAGACACTGCGTACATTCATTCTCAGTCGTTACAGGGAAGTCTCTGAAGTACGGCGGGGTCACCAGCGGTTCGGTCTTCGCTGTCAGAAACCTGCTGATCCATGCAGGACGGAGGAACTCTCTGATATACCAGATGATCGATGTCACAACGTCACCTCTCCGTACAGGCAATACAGGGATCTGAACTGATGAAGATCGATGTGATGTCGGCTGCGGATTCGGCATCAGTCAGCATCTCATGCGCACAGACCTGGGTATTCATAATAGATGGTGTCTGGATTGCAATCTCAAGGATACGGCCATACTCGTCGGTGACGAGATCATAGAGGAGTTCGCCACGCGGGGCCTCTGCCCGGTACTGGATCGCTCCTGCCCGTATGACACCGCCACCACGGACTGATCCCGGCTTCATCCTGGAAAGAGCCGCCCTGATGAGGTTTGTGCTTTGAAAGACCTCCTCAAATCGTGCCATGATCCGGGCATAATTATCTCCTTCCTGTCGCACAACAGGAGTAAAGCCAAGTGCCTGATAGGTCGGATGATCAGATCGACAGTCCACCGATATCCCGCTTGCCCGTGCAGTCGGACCGACGGCATGTGCTGCCTCTGCCGCTTCTTTGGTGAGGATGCCGATCCCTTTGGATCGAAGGGCGATGAAAGGTCCTGTCTCAAAGATCCTCACAAAGCGTCTCAATTCCGAATCGATATGATCAAGAGCCACCCTGAGGGATTCCTCTTTTTCATCCGGGAGATCCCACCTGACACCTCCAGGGACGATATATGAGCAGGTGATCCGTGCACCGGTGATCAGCTCCAGCTGATCCATCACCGTCTCTCGGAGATTGAGGATATACATCGCGAGTGTCTCATGCTCGATGGTATAGCAGTAGGAGTAGTTTGCCAGAAGATGGCTCTGCATCCGGTCGAGTTCGTTGACGATGACACGGAGGTATGCTGCCCGTTCAGGGGGTGTTATCCCGGATATCTTCTCGACAGCCTCGATGAAGGTGTAATTATGAATGACCGAGCAGATCCCACAGACCCGTTCTGCAAGGAACATCACCTCCTGCCAGGGGCGGCCCCGCATAATCCGTTCGATCCCTTTCTTTACATAACCGAGCTCGACTTCTGCCGAGAGGACATACTCACCCCGTGTCTCGCATTTTATCCGGCAGGGTTCCTTGAAGAGGGGGTGTACCGGACCAACTGGGAGGGATATGTCAACTGTCTTCTTCATTTCTTCTTCTCCTCGTAATCCTTGAAGATGAGTGGTGCCAGTGAGAGGATGGTGCTGATAATCTCTGTTGGACGTGGCGGGCAACCGGGAATCTCTGCTGCAATCGGGATATGTTTTGAGACCGGGGGATCGACGAGCGTCTCCGGCCGGTTGAATACACAACCTGAGATTGGGCAGTTGCCGATGGCGATAGCAACCTTCGGATGGGGAATCTTCTCCCAGAGTTGTTTGAGTTTATCTTCCCATTGCGGAGAGAAGGCACCGGTTATCAGGAGCACATCTGCTTCACGCGGGTTGTTATGGACATAGATCCCATACTGTTCAATATCATAGCGCGGGGAGAGGCATGCGATGATCTCAATGTCACACCCGTTGCAGGATCCGACATTTACATAGCAGACATGAATTGAGCGTGATCGGACGGTATTCTTCAGTCTCTGGATGATACTCATGATCTGATCAGCTCCAGAATCTCTGCTCTCCCTTCTTTAAATGCAATCTCTCTCTCCAGTCCTCTCTCGATCTTCTCCATAACACCGGCCACCGCCTTCTGGCCTTTATCCGGTGGTATAAGAAGGGTTGCCTGTGTCAGGAGGTGGATGCCGAGCTGCTGCTCGATATCGGTTCCTTTTCTTCGTGCGGCATCACACCGGGCTGGCAGGTTTTCAAGAAGAAGCATATCACACTGTTCGATAAGGATCTTTCGTGCTCCCTGAATATGTATACCAAGGATTGCGGCAATCTCCTGCGTGGCGGCATGGTGCCTCCGGCTTCCGAGGATCAGCAGTTTCATCCTCCTGAGATCCTTCTCATACAGATATTCCATTATATCACACCTCCTGCATAGAGAATCCCATAGATGGCAAAGGTCAGGAGAGAACACCAGATCAGGATCATCTCGTATTTTTTTGCCTGTTCTTTGTTTGAGGTGAATAATCGGGAGGCAAGACCGATGAGTATCAGGGATCCGATGATCGCGGCATAGAGGATGGATGCCATATATGCACTCTGAACCATGAAGAGTCCGATATACAATGCGACACCGGCAACCATTGAGAGGCGAATCAGACTCATGCAAAGACCCCCAGGTAGATGATATAACAGGCGATCAGGGCGGTTGTCATCGTCTGAACCGTCACCGAGTCATAGGGTGCCAGCATCGGTGTGGCCGCACAGACGAATGAGAGCGTCAGCATCAGAAGAAGGATGAGCAGAAGCGTCAGCGGAACCCCGACCGGTCCGATGAAGATCATCACAAAGGCGTACAGGAGGACGAAGGTCTTCAGACCGAATGCCGCGTTCATTACCCCGCGCCAGACCCCGAAGTGTTCGGTCCAGTATCCTGAGACGAGTTCTTTTGCCTCGACGATCGAGAAGGGGCCGTAGTGGACCTTTGAGAGGATCACCATATACAATGCGATCGCCGCAGGAAGAGCCGGAAGGAGAAGCGGTCCGTTGATCACCTGGTACGCCTCAATGTCCCGGAGCATCAGTGATCCTGTGATCAGGTAGATGAGAGCGACACTGGCGAGGAGCGGAAGCTCCGATGCCGCCGAGACGACTGATCGTATCGCTCCAAACTTGGTATACGGCGAGCCTGAGGCAAGCCCTATTCCATGCTCCACGATCTTATGGAGGACATAGAGGGCGAAGAGGAGCAGCAGGCTCTCTCCTGCCATCAGGAGGGCAAATGCGGCGACCCAGAGGCCGATTGATATGGCGACAACCCCGACATAGACACCCTGGCTGGCGGTCTTTGGTATCCAGGTCTCTTTTGCAAGGAACTTGAGGGTATGGAGTATCTCCTGCCAGATCGGCGGGCCTGGCCTTCCCTGGACACGTGCGATCACTTTTCGGTGAATGCCGTGGAGGAGAAGGCCCGCAAAGATAGCTGCGAGGATATATTCGATCATATCAGTACCCCATAAACGGAATATCTCCGTCGGTCAGCCGTGCTGCAAAGAGGAGACCCACGGAGATGAGCAGAACCGGCACAATCAGGATGGCTATTACTGCAGAGATGGATGGGGCTATTGCTCCAAGGTGTGCCCCGGCAGATGTTATGACGAGGATCACACCTGAGATGATAGCCAACAACTGAATGGAGAGTCTCTTCATCATATCACCAGAACTATCTCAATTACCCGCAGGAAGAGCAGGAGTGAGCTGAAATGGATCATCAGGACATACGGCGCTCCCTGTGCCCTGATGATCTCGGCTTTACCGATATACAATGGTGCGATACCTTCCCCCATCACTCCAAGGACGAGGAGGGCTTTTGCAAGGAGTGGAACAACGCCTGCACCGGCGAGCACCCAGATGGAGAGGCTCCCGGTCGTTGCGAGGATGAGGGCAGCTCCACCGAAGAGCGGAACTATTGCAAGCATTGCAACGATACCATACTGATATGCGGCGTTGAGAACATGCCGGTTTCCGGAGGCTGCCACGATACCGATATTGGTTATTCCGACCATCACGGCAAAGAGGGTGAAGTTGAAGATATCCCCGGTTACCATGGCGCCAAGGGTGGCTGCACCACAGGCGATAGCCATGAACCTGGAGAATCGCATATCCGGTTCATTGACCTCTTTTGCATAGTATGCATCACCGCCAAAGGTGATATTCACCTGCCGTTCAGGGAGGCTGAAAATCGCAATCAGAATGAAGATGATGACAAATGCAGCGAGTGCTCCTGTATAGACACTGAAGTAGGGAACAATATCTCCAAATGAGAGGGAGAAGAGCTCTCTCCCCTCGACATTGAGATCAAACACCTGGATCACCCCGCATCGTTCCGATGAGTGAGAACTTTGCCATCACCTTCAGCAGGATTCCCCCTCCTGCCAGCATCACTGCGAGGAACCACTGTGACGGGAAGATGAGGAAGATGAAGAAGGCTGCAATCCATGTAACCCAGGCATATCCACTGACCGTCTCTATCAGCTCAAACTTCTCATCATGCGCTTTGAAGGCGAGATAGAAGATGATCCCAAGACCCGCTATCGCCCCTCCGGAGAATCCGGACAGGATGATTCCATAGATCACAAGAATCGCTGCAAGAATTGAAGGTGCGGTATCAAGGATCTCAATATCAAGAACTGTGCTGCTCTTCTCCTGCTGGATTCCTTCCTTGACCAGATAGATCTCTGCAAGAGCCATCAGCTTTGATATCCCAACAACAAGTCCTGGAAGGATGAGCGCCTCCGCGAGATCAGTACCGACGAGGGCGATGATGAAGAGTGCCATAATCGCGGCAAGATCTGTCAGGATGAGCTTGTGCAGGTCATCCTTCTCCTGGAGGAATGCGAGGAAGGTGGCAAGGATACAGAGTGAAACTGCAAACAACCCGATATGGAAAGGCGTGATCATTCGTCATCCCTCCGTCGGTACAGATATGCCGCCATTGCAAAGGCGACGAAGAGTATCGCCGTCTCGACGACGGTGTCAAGTCCCCGTGTTACATAGAGGATCTCATCGATTATTCCACCAGGGTGGGCGACGATAGTGGTTCCCATATAGGGAGTTGTGGCAACAACCGCCATCGCAAGGGGCGTCAGGTATGCGGTGGTGAAGCCGAGGTATGGGCTGTTCTCCGGGTATTCGGCGAGGATATCGGCTCTCTCGAATGGCTCGCCTCCCCGATCATAAGGATCGAGGGGGCTGTCACGGTCGATCGTCTTTGGATAGAGGCGATCGCCATGATATTCCATCGAGGGGATGCTGATGAGACCACCAAGGATGACGATGATGATCAGGACAGCATAAACACGGGAGAGGTTGTCGAAATTTGAGAGAATTTTGGATATTTTGCGTATCATTGACCCGCAGCCTCCTTCTTTCCGATAACCCGGACGAGGATGAATACACTGACCGCCGAGACGGCAACAAATGTCAGGAGGGCGATCATCTCATCAAAGGAGAGCATCACAAGGAGGAGGCCGAATGCCGCCACTTCGATATTGATCAGTCGTGTGATGTAGTCCCTCGGTGATGGCCAGGCGGTACATATCGTTCCAAGGATGAGCAGCCCGCATCCGATGATAAACTCAGGACTCATCGAACCGGCCTCCCAAGCAGAAGCAGGATGATGATCGTTGAGAGCGGAACGATGAGGACGACGACGATTGCAACATCCAGATACCCTCTCATCACGACGAACGGTATGATCCCGGCAGTGATGATCGAAAGCCCGATCAGCTTGTCAAAGGGTCCTTTCCAGAGTGCGGTAGCGACCGCTCCAAGCGTGATCAGCACTGTCAGGAGCAGGATAACCAGACTATCGATCATGTGCCACCCCGTTTTGCATAGGCACTGGCAATTGCATTTGCCTCAAGGGTAGATCCGATGAAGTATGCAGCTGCTGCAACGAGTGTGAGGGGATGGGGAAGGATCAGGACGATGGCTCCGGCGATCCCGAAGTTCATCACATTTACAAAAGGCAGTCTGGCGAGAGTCTCCTTTTCGATGACAGCCCTGAAGGCACCATAGACTGCTATCAGAAGGCAGATGGCGGCTGCAATCAGGCTCTCCACCTCCAGAAAATGCCAAGGAGATGGCTTGCCTTTGTGAGGGAGAGGCCCTGTATCGTAAGGATTGCAATGACCGTCCCAACGATGAAGTCGGATGGCATAAAGCCAGACTGCATGGAGAGTGCAATGATACCGGTTGCGATGAGTGCTCCGGTTGTCCCTGCATATCCGGGATCATGACAGATCCTGTTTCCAATGAATACGAGAAGAGCTGCTGCAATGCCCCCTGGAATACCGGCGACAAAGACCCCGCATGCCGCAAGAAGGGTTCCGGCGGATGCATCAGGTGATGAGACGATGTTGCCCATCATCCAGCCACCGTTTCGATCGCCCCCACGCCGGGCAATCAGCTCACCAATGGCTTTGGCGCCACTGACGCCTCCTTTTTCGGGAAGACGCCAGAATACATCGACAGATACAAAAAGTATCCAGGACAGTGCAGCTGCAATTAGTATTCGTCCATATTCTTCAAGCATTCTGCATCAAAGCTGATTCGATATATCGACGCAGGAATAGTAAAACCTTATGTTTCTAACATCAGTTCCGAAATTTTCTGACTATATTCTTATAAGGTATCGAGGAGTATCACTCTGTGAAATGCCCGGTGGAGGATATCCTGATAAGAATGTGCTGCTGGTAACTGGTGTAATCATGGCAGCCGCCGCAATTTTCTTCTGGCAGCTGCTGGCAATCATCATCCTGGCAGGAACACTTGCCGTTATTCTCCTCCCCATCCATCGGCAGCTGACCAGGGTGATTAATCCGGGGGTCTCCGCACTCCTTATTGCAACCTTTGTCATCGTCTTTGTGACGTTTGTGATCAGTTTTACAATCGCTGTCTTTTATACAAATTCCGCATTAATTGAGGAGATTATCGACACAATCCTCCTCTGGCTGACCACACTCGGCGCGTCCGGGACACCGACGGTTGGAGAGAGCGAACTGAACGATTGGATCACGCTCCAGATAAATAATCTGACTGCATGGGGTATTTCCCTCATTTATCATGCTCCAAGGATTGTCCTTGATATTCTTATCTTCCTGATGGCATTGATGGCTTTCCTGTATAAAGGAGAGGAGATGTATATCCGGGCTGTCAATGCCCTTCCAGGCCGTCTCTCCTCAGGATTGCGGGAGATATCAAAGACCGTTGTTGATACGCTCTATGCAATCTATGTGGTGCATGTGGTGACAGCGTTGATCACCTTCCTCCTTGCAATCCCATTCTTTTATGTCCTCGGCTATGATCACATCCTCTTTTATGCGACGATAGCTGCCATGTTCCAGCTGGTCCCCATCCTTGGCCCCTCGCTCCTGATGCTCTTCCTCGGAATCTATGCGTTTTCGATGGGTGATTACCGGGGTGTCGCCATGATCGGTCTTGTCGGCTATCCGGTCGTCTGCGCACTCCCGGATCTCGTCTTCCGCCCTCTCATCATGGGCATGCGGGCGAGTATCAACCCCCTCCTGATGTGGATCGGCTTCTTTGGGGGACTGGCTATCATGGGCCTCATCGGGTTTATCCTTGGACCTCTGATTATTGCCTTCGTCGTCTCAGGATACATTCTCCTTCTCCGCGAACTTGAGATGGCAAAGAAGCAGGAAGTCGCCAGCGACCCGAAGGCCGAATGATGGTGAAAGAACCATTCCTCTATTTATTATCAGAGTGCCTATACTGATCTGCGCGAGGGTTGCCAAGCCAGGTCAAAGGCGCTGGGCTTAGGACCCAGTCTCGTAGGAGTTCGGGCGTTCGAATCGCCCCCCTCGCATAAAAAAAGATAGTCTTTTATCCATCGCCCTGCTCGTCAATCTCACTGATGATAACATACGGCCCCCTCTTCCGTAAACGGCCGGCACTCTTTGGGTCGATCTCCTCTCCATTATAGATGCCCCCGCAGGTCTTCTCATCGTAGATGAGGACATCCCGGTACGTGCTGGTGGAGAGCGCTTTGATCCGCTCAATCCGCAGATTCTTCTCATCAGGATGTATCATCGGGGATCACCTGTCTCCGCACATATCATCTCTCTTCCTCCTCCCGTCCGCCATACATCCTCTCCAGCCCGCACCCACTGCCTTCTGACTCGATCAGAACAAAGGGCGAGTTTCCGGTGACAACGAAAACCCCGCAGACGGGGCAGGTATAGTCATCAGGGAGATCTTCAAGTTGAGTCCCGGGTTCGATCCCCCGCATCGGATCTCCTCTCATCGGATCATAGATGAAACCACAGACGATACACCGAAAAGAGAAGCATTCATCCATACTCGTTTAGAGACGCCCTGATTTATAAATCTACCCGTAAAAAAAAGTTGCAAAAATGCGTGTAAAATGGAATTACTCCTTATTCAGAATAACCGCTCACTTCCCGGCCGGTGATCCCATCAAGGAAGAGACGCCGGCTGCCTCCCCCTGTGGCAATGGTCGCTTCATAGACCGGATAGTATATCGTCCTGAACCGGGTGATCTCCGCTGATGGTTCAAGCCCTTTGAGGATCTTCCGAAGGGCGTCTTCTGTTATCAGGGGGCTTCGTGACTCGCCTGAGAGGGGGATGAGATTTTGGCGGAATGACTGGTGGAGTCCCTGGAGTTTTGGGATGGGGTGTGCGAGGAGCGGCACAAAGACGGTCGCCCCCTCCTCCGACGTCATTGTGGTGATCAGCTTCTGCTTCTGAAGGAGTTTGATCCCCTTCTTCACCCTTGCCGGTCCAAGCACAGTCTCTGCCTCGATCTCGAGATCGGTCAGACCGGATGGCGACAGTACCGAGAGTATTGAGACAGCGGTTTCATCAAGGCCGATCAGCTCCCGAAATCCGGGATGAATGCGAAGTCCGTCATTGAGATCAACCCTCTCCCCACGAAATCCCTCAAGAATGAACGAACTCTTTCGTGTCGTCTTCTTCAGGATCCCACCCAGATACTTCACCTCAATCAGGATAAGAGGCCAGTATATCCGATCAAAAACGGTTATTCTCTCAAGATACCTCCTGCTCCAGAAACTTCTTTTGCAGAATCCCTGCGCTATCCTGAGTGCCTCATCCCGCTCGACCAGGATCGGAACTGCAGATCCGGTATCATCTCCCTCAAGAGGGGTGCCCGATCGGATCAGGTCCCCCTCGCTCTCATCGTCATCTATCTCCGGGGGGTCGATCTTTGGCTTCTTCTCCCTCCTCTCACCTTCTGGTGCTTCGGCCGGATTCTCTTCGGGCATCGTCGGAGGTGCCGGGCGAACCGGGGAGATCTGAGGAGTCACCCCCTTGTGTTTCGTCTCACGGCCTCCAAACTTCATCATCACCTTCTCCCGGACCAGACCTCCCATCACAAAGAACTGTCCGGGCTCAAGGGTGATCAGCTCCTCGACCTCTTTTCTGGCGTTAAAGAAGTGGGCAACAGCCTTTAAATCGTTATCAATAGTGAGTTTTCCGATGATCTGGTTGTTGCACTGGCTCAGCACATTCTTCTGGACAAGGGATGGCCGCTGGGTGGCAACGAGGAGTCCGAGACCTCGTTTCCTTCCACGACGTGAGATCTCTTCGATCATCTTGATCGAGTCCCGGGACTGGGGGATGAACTTGTCTGCCTCCTCCACGATAAGAAGAAACGGCTTCCTCAGCTCAGATTCAAGCTCGTAGAGGATGTTCACAAGAGCTGTTGCCTTTGTCCGCATATCGACCTCCGATACATCAAAGACAACCTGCCGGGAGGAGACGATCGCATCCCGCATCACAGAGTACAGATCCACCGTCTCGATATCGAAGTCACAGTCCTCGTCTGATCCAATCCAGATGATCGGGAACCGGTCCTTGAGCGAGAAGTACTCCCCCTCGGTATCGATCAGGCAGAACCCGATATAATTCTTACAGAGATGCTCACAGAGTACAGCAATCCCCCAGCTTTTCCCTGCTCCGGACTGGGCGATGACACATGTCCGGCCGGTGACTATCTCCTGTGCACTGATCCCAAGATCACGATCCCCGATTCGTCCTACACCCAGATCCATTCTCTCTACAAAGAATGGATGGATTGGCTGTTATAATTTGGGGAGGGATCCTGGAGAGAGCACGCTTATCTGGTTGTACTCCAATCGATCAATATGGCGATCGTCATCGGATCCGGTGCCGGTGGTGCAACCATGGCCAGGGCACTCTCCGAGGCCGGGCATGACGTACTGATCATCGAGCGTGGTCCCCATGTTTCCGGGAGCGATGCGTATCTGCAGTATGCAAACGTCGATGCCGGAATCCGGCTCATGAGGGCATTCTGTCTTGGCGGTACCACAATGGTCTCAGGTGGGAATGCCCTCCGCAGCCTTGAAGAGGAGATGAAGGGATTTGGTATCGATCTCTCCACCCATTATGCCGCTATTGAGGATGAACTGGGGGTCATGCCGCTCCCGGATCACCTCACCGGTCCGGGAACCCGTCGCCTGATGGATCAAGCCATCGATCTCGGGTATCCCGTCTCCAGAATGCCGAAATTCATCGATCCGGATCGCTGCTGTATGGACGGGCTCTGTGCATTTGGCTGTCCCACAGACGCACGGTGGTCGGCTCTCGCTTTTATCAGGGATGCCGAGGGGAATGGAGCAGAGGTGGTCACAGGACAAACAGTGGATGAGATTATCGTTCGTCATGGCGAGGCCGGCGGGGTCAGGGTGGGATCAACGGTTTATCAGGACGATCTCATCATCCTGGCAGCCGGGGCACTTGAGACACCCCGGTTCCTTCAGCAGCTCTCCCTTCCGACAACTCCGCTCTTTGCCGATACCTTCGTCTCGATCGGCGGCGTCCTGCCGGGCATCGGAATGAACCGGGATGTTCCGATGGGATTTTACATCCCGTACAAAGAGGGAATAATCCTCCCTCACTACTCCCGTCCGTTTCACGCCCTCCTCAACGAGGCAGGGATCTCCGCGGCAGAGGAGGATATCATCGGGATGATGGTCAAGATCAGGGACGACGATGATGGATCGGTCGGCGAGGTGATCAGAAAAGGGGTGAGCGTCGGGGATGCTGAACGGCTCGTCGATGGTGCTACGCATGCAGCAGCACTCCTTACCGGTGCAGGTGTTGATCCACGGACCCTTATATCAGCACCGCTTCGGGGATCACACCCCTGCGGGACGGCAAGGATCGGTGTCTCAGTGGATACAAACCTTGAGACCGCAATTCCCGGACTCTATGTGACCGATGCCTCTGTCCTTCCAGAGGCTCCCGGACGCCCGCCGATCCTTGCGATCATCGCTCTCGCACGGTATGCAGCGGGCAGGATTGGGAAATAAAAAGGGATCAGAGGTACTCCTGATCATTCATATATGGACGGAGAACCTCAGGAATGACGACCGATCCATCCTCCTGCTGATAATTTTCCAGGATCGCCCGCATCGTCCGTGAGGTTGCAACCTCCGTCGAGTTCAGGGTATGAATGTGGTGCTTCATCTCAAAGTCCGATGGATCCCGCATCCGCATTCCAAGCCGCACCGCCTGGTATGAGGTGCAGTTTGAACAGGAGACGACCTCGCGGTACTCTTCTTCACGTGGCATCCAGACTTCAATGTCATACTTCTTGGCAGCCACCGTCCCGATATCACCGGTGCATATCAGGACGACCTGGTAGGGGAGGCCGAGGTTCGTGTACAGTTCCTCGGCATTTGCGAGGAGCTCTTCATGGATTGCAACAGATTCTTCGGGTTTGCAGAAGACGAACTGCTCAACTTTATGGAACTGGTGAACGCGGAAGAGCCCCTTCGTGTCAATGCCATGGGATCCGATCTCCTTTCGGAAACAGGGGGAGAGGCCGGCAAGCCGAAGAGGGAGATCCTTCTCGTCAAAGATCTCATCCTGAAACATCGAACAGATCGGGTGCTCACTTGTCGCGATGAGGTAGGAATCCATCCCATCAATCTTATACATCACATCCTCAAAGTCGCCGAGATCGGTCACACCTTCATACGACTTCCGGTTCATCATGTATGGCGGGATGACGGGGGTGAAACCATTCCTCATCAAAAGATCGATTGCATATCGCTGCAATGCCATATCAAGGAGGGCGAGATTGCCCTTCAGATATGAGAACCCTGCCCCTGATGTCCGTGCCGCCCGTTCAAAGTCGGCCCATCCCTTCTCAACCGCGAGCTGTCCATGATTCTTTAACTCGAAGCCGAAGGTCTGTGGCGTTCCTTCACGACGGATAACCTGATTCTGGGAGGCGTCCTCACCATACGGAACAGATTCGTCGAGGATGTTTGGAAGGCGCATCAGGTAATACCTGACCTTCGCCTCTTCCTCTTCTTTGACGGCATCAAGCTCTTTAATCCGGTCAGGGAGGGACTTCGCCTCCTCCAGCAGATCTGTTGTATCTCTTCCTGCCTTCCGCCCGGCATTGATCTCACGCGAGATCGTGTTTCTTCTCTGCCGGAACGCGTCGATCTCCACCTTCAGTTCACGTACCCGTTGATCCGAGGCGAGGAGATCATCGACCCATGCAAGGCGTATGGAATCATTCCGCTTTCTGAGATCAGCCCTGACACTATCGGGATTTGTCCGTACAAATTTAATATCAAGCAATTAGAACACCTTCATAGAGTGAGACTGCATATGATCTCTCTATCTGAGATGTTTATTGTATTTGTTGATTGATACGATCCCCATCAGATGATGAGTAAATACATATCTCCTGCGCATCACAGGGGTGATGTCGTTAAAAAAGAATTAGAACCGGGGTTTCCGGTGCTTTGGGAGGCAGTCACGGCAGTACACTGGTCTGCCCTCCGTGGGCTTAAATGGTACTTCACAATCTTCACCACAGTCGGAACAGACTGCCTTGGTCATCTCACGAGGACCGTCAAAGCTTCTTGGGCCGCCGAAATTACCCCGGCCGCCAAAATTTCTTCCTTCCATTATATTGCTCATGCAGTGTAAGTTCTGCTCTATTATATAAGGCATTTAAGCTTAAAAGAGTATGCTTATATTCAAACACAATTAATTACAATGTGTGTATGATTGATATTTCTCCTGAGGAGGAAACGGTGCCCTCTGAAGAAGATACTTTGATGAAAAAGAGAATTAGAACCGGGGTTTCCGGTGCTTTGGGAGGCAGTCACGGCAATATACTGGTCTGCCCTCCGTGGGCTTAAAGGGAACTTCGCATTCGCATCCACAGTCGGAACAGACTGCCTTTGACATCTCACGTGGACCATCAAATCTTCTTGGGCCGCCGAAGTTACCCCGGCCGCCAAAATTTCTTCCTTCCATTGTATTACTCATGCAGTTTGAGTTCTGCAGAATACTATTAACTCTCCCATTATAAAAATACTATCCTGTTGACGAACGCTTCTTCAGGAAAAAATTATGGGATATCCTGGATTCATTCATTTCTTCTTCATAAAGCGGTGTGCGGCATCGGCAATCTCTTCGACCGCCTTCTGAAGCTCAGACCCGATCTCGCGGGTCTTTGTCTCGATATGATCTCTCCCCTCTTCGGTCATGAAGAGTTTCTTGCCGAGGACCACGACACTCTCGATTGTCATATCGACATTCTCCGAGGTTTTTTTGATCAGATCCTCGACCGTCGGCTGTTTCTTCTCTTCAGCTGCTGCCTCAGCCTTTGGAGTCTCCTCTTCCTCAAAGACAAATCGTCCCTTTACAAAACGTCCTTTCCTCTCTTCTTCTGCCATGGTGCAATGTATGATACTATCAATGAAGAATCATTCGGAATTATTGCTCCTTGTAAAGGGATCCGCCTCCACATCCTTCCGGTGATGAAATGCGGTATCCAGAATCTCTCTCAGCTCATCAGGGTCGGTGACCGGGGGAAGGCATGCCCCCTCACTGCAGGGATAGGCAACTGATTCTGATGTACCTGGTTCGTACACTTCGAGCTTTGGAGCTTTCTCCTGCAGGCCAGACACCAGATCCGGCGTGACGGGAAGCCAGGTGGTGAGGATGTTCCTCGTCTGGGTGAGGGGTGCCATGAAGGGTGTTGCATCACCGGTGATCACGACATCAACAGCTGCCCCGGAATGATGTGATGATGCACTGATAGCATGAATATGTGCAGTCGGATGGTGGAGGAAGGCAGCGGAGAGCTTCTCCTCCATAATTCCTGCGATCCGGGCCATCTCAATGTTCCCGGTGATCCGGCTCAGTTGGTGGAGGTTATGGAGCATCACCGCGTTTCCTGATGGTCCGCCTGCATCCTCCAGATCCCGTGTCCGGAAGAACGAGCTCCCCTCCCTCTCAAACCAGAACCAGCCTTTCTCCGGATTGAAGAACCCGAAAATGACCATTTCTGTCAGGCGGAGTGCATCCCGGAGCGGTGTGGGCTTTCCGGTTGCCTGGTGAAGCATAATGCCCGCTCCTATCAGCTCGGCATAGTCTGTAAGATTTGCCGGTGTCGTGTTCACCCCGTTTATGCGGCTGTGAAAGAGCTCATCTCCGGACTCTTCCAGGATCACTGACAGATGATTATAGGCATCCTCCGCATCCGTGATCATACCGGCATCCCCGATGAGATGGCCGGCGCGGGCGAGGGAGGCGATCATCATCCCGTTGATATCCAGCAGGATCTTCTCATCACGGAACGGTCGCGTCCTTGCTTCTCTCTTCTCACGGAGCTTCTCCCGCACCTTCATGAGACGCTCAGGATCCGGGTTCGGTTCGGTGAGCGAGAGGGGCATTCTGACTTTCTCGCCTGCGTTCCCGAGGAAGAGATCGGCTGCCCATGCTCCGTCCTCAGCATCGAGGGCGGAACGTATCTCTTCCTTTGACCAGAGATAGAAGCCCCCCTCCTCCCCGCCGCTCTCAGCATCCTCTGCGGTGAAGAAGAGGCCCTCTTCGGATCTGAGATCGGATCTTATATACCGGGCTATCCGCTCCGCCTCCTCCTTCAGGAGGGGATCACGGGTCACACGATAGCCTTCGGCAAATGCAGTGAGAAGAAGAGCCTGATCAGTTGCCATCTTCTCATAATGGGGGATCGCCCACTCCTGGTCGGTTGCATAGCGGTGATACCCGCCGCCAATCTGGTCGTTGATCCCTCCCATTCTCAGTGCATGGAGCGTTTCAATCGCCATCCTTGTGGCATCCACCCGTCCGGTCATCCCGGCATACCGGAGAAGGAACGATATAATATGGGGGGTAGGGAACTTCGGTGCCGTTCCAAAACCCCCGTTCTCACGATCAAAGGATCCGGCAAGGGCGATATACGCCTCATCCGAAGCGCCCTTTAAAGAGCCCGGTTTCTCCGGAACCGTGGTCTCACCTCTGAGATAGGACTGGACCGCCCCTTCGACCCGTAGTGACAGCCCTTCCGCTTCATCACGATTCTTCTCCCAGAGATCCCATATCCGGTCGAGAACCTGAATAAGACCTGCACGCCCATACTTTGGGAGTTTCGGGATATAGGTGCCTGAAAAAAAGGGACGCTTCTCAGGGGTGAGGACGAGAGTGAGAGGCCAGCCACCGGATCCGGTCATCAGCTGGCAGGCCACCATCGCGATTCGATCTACCTCCGGCCGCTCCTCACGATCCACCTTCACGGCAATGAACCTCCCTCTCAGCGCTTCTGCCACCTTCTGATCCGAGAATGATTCCCGGTTCATCACATGGCACCAGTGGCAGGTTGAGTACCCGATCGAGAGAAAGATCGGGATATCCCGGGCCTTCGCAATCTCAAACGCCTCCTCTGAGAATGGGTACCAGTCCACCGGATTGTCTGCATGCTGACGAAGGTAGGGGCTCTTCTCATCACTAAGCCGGTTAGCCATACCTATGCTGGAAGGTCCGTGGCTATCAATGCTTGCCTCGGAAAGGTATAGGTTGGCTGAGACGAGAGTAGTTGATGTATGTCACGACGGGGATCGTTTTCTCTTCTTCTGATCGCAGGTCTTATTGCCGTTGTATGCCTTTCTGCAGGATGCCTTGGCGAAGATGCCCATCATCATCCCCCTGCTCCTCCTCCTCCATTTGATGAGGATGTTCATGACTGGATCTTCATCGGATCAGGAGACCAGACGGTTGATACACGCCTCTCTGAAGGTCTCCATCTCCTGAGATTCCACGTCAGGAAACCACCCCTCTCCTATCCGGATGATTCAGTGGTGAAGATCATGACTGCACATACCGGGTGTATGATTCGGGGAAGTTTCACCAGTGGGGCGTACGAGGCTGCAGAGGATGGCGGTTGGTATGGCTGGTCCCAGGCCGTCATGCTCCCGGAGGGGGGAAATGCCACCATCGAGGTACGACAACAAGGTGACTGGTCTCTGACCCTGCAGCCTCCGGCGATGATCAATGGTATTCCTCCACAGACGTTTGCCGGTGTTGGCAACGCCGCAACCCCGTTCTTCATGATCCCGGCCGGGGATTATTCATGCGAGATCGGCATGGCAGAAGGAAACGTGCTTGGCGTTCACCTCATCCGGAGTGATGGCAGACCCTTGATGGAGGATGATCAGCAGGTCCCTCTGAAAATGCATGCGCTCCGTGATGCTGATGATATCCTCTCTATCGGCAGCTATACAACAACAGTTCCAGTGACCATCCACGATGATGATACATATCTCTTCAATATCATATCCGATGGCATCTGGTCGGTGACCATCTCTCCTGTGTAAGGCAGGACCATCTTTTCTCTTAACCAATATCCCTGGGAATATTCATCATCATGAGGGGCTATATCAGGGGATTATGCAGAAGATCGGCAGAACCTTCATGGAGATGACGAGATATGCCCATCTCCCCCCGTCTGATCAGCAGCGGGGAGTCACCCCTCCCCCCCTTGAGAAGCCCTATCAGGACGATGGCACGGCTATTGCTCTCCCATCTCCCGAATCGATCAGAGTGCCGTCATCTGATCTCAGGGAGGCGATCGAGATGCGATCCTCGGTCCGGACCTATACGAGGGATCCGCTCACAATCGAAGAGCTTGCCTACCTCCTCTGGGCGACACAGGGTGTCACCGGGATCGTTGATCCCTTCTATACCAAACGGAATGTTCCATCCGCAGGTGGACGCCACTCGTTTGAGACCTATCTCCTGATCAACCGGGTTGATGGGATTGCACCTGGCCTGTACCGGTACCTGGCATTCTCCCACAGGCTTGCTCCGGTTGATATACGCCCCGGAATTGCCGACTCGGTGATGAACGCCTGTCTTGGTCAGCCCTTTGTCCGGTCATCGGCGGTGACCTTCATCTGGTCCTGCATCGTCTACAGGATGAGCTGGCGATACAGCGAACGGGCATACCGGCTTGTCCATCTTGATGCAGGCCATGTCTGCCAGAATCTCTACCTTGCCGGTGAGCAGATCGGATGTGGAACCTGTGCAATCGGTGCATTTGACGATGAATTGATGGTAGGACTCATCCATGCCGATGGCGTGGAGGAGTTTGTCATCTATGCGGCGACGGTCGGGAAGAAGAAAAATACTGAGAAATTATGACCTCCTGACAAATCAGGAGCCCGCAGGTCCATTATCTGTCAGAAACAGGAGGAGAGGGAGAAGGATCTCCTCATGGACTGCTGCTGCCCGCATCGCAGAATTGGCATGGAGTGTCAGATAGGTGTCCTCCTCTGCAAGGTAGTACCAGAATGTTGATGCACCGGGATACCCCCCGGTATGGCCAGAGAGAGTCAGGTTCGCCGGCTCATCCAGAGATGTAATGATATATCCAAGTCCGTACCCCTGGCTTCCAGACCCCAGAGGGCCCATATCAACACTCTTCTCTGACTGTGGTGAGATCGTCATCATCCCGCCACGGGATGAGGGGCTGATCAGCATGCCTGACACAAGTGCTTTATGGAATACATTGAGATCGGCTGTTGTGCTCACGATATCCCCGGAACCTCGATCGTACTGCTTATAGAGATTGCTGAAATCCATGAGGCCCCCATCCCCCTCGAGATCCTCGATGGCATGCATATATGGCTGTGGCAGTCGGTTGGTCCGGTGGACTGATGTGTTCTTCATGCCTAAAGGGTCTAGAATATGTTCCTTTATATATTCCTCATATGTCGTGCCTGATACCCTGTCGATGATCAGTGTCAGGAGGATATAATTGACATTTGAATAGGTATACCCCATCTCCGGATCATAGAGTGGACCTGCATGGAGGCTATCCCACATACCCTGCTCGTAGGAGACGATGTATCCGGGGTTCTCGTACGCTTCCAGAATCAGCGATATCTCATCATAATCCGCTATACCGCTTGTATGATCAAGAAGCTGGCGAATTGTTATCTCATCGCTCTTTGGGATCGCCTTCACTATATCAACCGGAAGATAGGAGTCTATCGGATCATCGAGGGCAAGCTTCCCCTCTTCGGCGAGCTGAAGGATTGCAACACTGACAAATGGTTTTGTCACGCTTGCAATGAAGAAATGCATCCCGGTTTCAGCCGGTATCACAGGGGAGATTGAGGCATATCCTGCCGCATGGCTCCATCTCCAGTCCGGCGTTACGATCTCGATGACTGTTCCGGGGATCTCAGCATTGGAGACACCATCTGAGACGATCCTCTGGAGGCTGGTATCTACCGAAGGAGGCGGAGCTGTCAGGAGTTTGTCAGTATCTTCTGGAACCGGCTCTGAAGAGTGCATACATCCTGAGATGAGAGCAGAAGCCACGAGCAGACCTATCAGGATCAGGGGTATAGAAATCCGGGGATGGAATGACATGGTGATTCATCTCATCTTCAGGAAAAAAAAACATTCTGATTGGTTGAAATCGCCAAAATGAACAAGGGGGGATAATGGTGTGAATTCCTCGTTGTAATGCAGCTCCAGGGACTCCGGGTTATATCCCAAGTTCCTCTCTCATGGAATCATACTCACCTGAGAGCCGCCTCGCAAGGATCGCAACATACTTCCCCTGCCAGCGGGCTCCTGCGAGTTCATTCTCTGTTGGCCATCGCTCACCTCCGCCCCCGGCAATCGTTGATGCACCATAGGGTGAGCATCCTGTCACTTCGTCTGTCTTTGACTGGCCGGTGAAGCCATAGGGGAGACCTGCAATGACCATGCCATGATGGAGGAGAGTGATCTGTGTCGAGAGGATCGTCGACTCCTGGCCCCCATGCTGGGTTCCCGAACTGGTAAAGACGCTTCCGACCTTCCCGACCAGGGCATTCTGCTGCCAGAGTCCGCCTGTCGTATCAAGGAACTGCCGCATCTGGCCGCACATATTCCAAAAACGTGTCGGCGTCCCGAAGATGATCGCATCTGCAGATGCCATCTCCTCGCGACTGCATATCGGGATCTTCGTAAACTCTTCCTGAAACGAGGAGGCCCCCATCTTCCTGATAACCTCGGGTGGCAGGGCCTCGGGAACACGGCGGAGGACTGCCTCGGCACCGGCGGTACGCACACCTTCGGCAACCGCCAATGCGAGCTGGTGTACATGGCCATAGAGGGAGTAGCAGACTATCAGAACAGTCGTCATACAGAAGAGACTGAGGGGTTCTGGATGATAATAATGCTGATCACCGCTCCCGCTCTCCTCTTTTCGATCTGATATCCTGGGGGATTGAAAGGAGCTTCTGGATACTGAACCTTCTATGGAACTGTCTGGTATAATCGACGATTTGAGATGGATCTGTCGACTATGATTGACAGTATGGTGAAATGTTCTCCCGATCTCTTCGTGAGCAGAAGGCACCACACCTTGTTCCGGAGAGTACACTCCTTCGCTTAAAATAGTCGCACCAGACTCACAGGATGACGGCGATACAGTCTCAATGAAGCATAGCAAGATGAATCTACATTCCATCTGCGGTATGGAATAATGTGTAAAAACAGAATCGGCGTAGGTCGCTCTGGATTACCAACCGACCGGAAAAGTGCTGCGAGGGGGATCCGAACCCCCGACCTCCAGATATCCCAGGAGATGGCGCCTCGAATTTGCTCAAAACCCTATGAGTCTGGCGCCCTAACCAGCTAGGCCACCGCAGCAACGGTTGGTCTGCACGACTTGTGCATAATAAGGAGGTTGCCGATCCGTATATAGATTGTCATTTGACCTCCTCTCTGGCCACGGCTGAAAATTCTATAAAAATAGGGGTATTATCCATTCTTCTTCATATGGTGAAGATAGACATTGACCGCAGCGGTGATTGCCGCAGTCTCCTTTCCCTGCCTGAGCGACTCTGCAAGGGTCTGCATCCTCGACTCCTCATCGCGGAAGAAACGTTCAAGATTGCGCCTGATGTTCTGATCAGCGAGGAAGTGGGTATGGGTGTTCCCCTTGATGAACTGGCGGTTATTCATCAGGGCGTGATGGAGAGGGAGCGTCGTCTTCACACCAAGGATCACATACTCATAAATCGCGCGGCGCATCCGTTCGATAGCCTCGATCCGGGTAAGTCCATAGGAGCAGAGCTTTGAGATCATTGAATCATACTGGGGAGGTATCGCATAGCCGACATGAATGCCTGAATCAACCCGTATTCCGGGTCCTCCCGGAGAGCGGTACCTGACGATCTTCCCGGGATCTGCTGCAAAGTCATTCATCGGATCCTCGGCATTGATCCGGCACTCGATGGCATGACCTCTGAGGCTCACCTGCTCCTGGTCATATGCAAGATCTTCCCCTGCTGCAATGGCGATCTGCTGGCGGACGATATCCACGCCGGTTACCATCTCGGTGATGGTATGTTCAACCTGGAGGCGGGTATTCATCTCCATGAAGTAATATTCGCCATTTGCATAGAGAAACTCAACAGTTCCGGCATTTGTGTAATTGCAGGTCTCTGCAACGGTGAGGGCAGAGTCTGTCATCCGCTCCCGGAGTTCCGGGGTCATGATCGGGCATGGCGCCTCCTCAACAAGTTTCTGGTGCCGCCTCTGGATGGAGCATTCCCGCTCAAAGAGGTGGATACCATTCCCACTCATGTCTGAGAGGATCTGCACCTCGATATGGCGGGGTTTATCCAGATACTTCTCGATGAAGATGGTCGGGTCGCCAAAGGCGGACTGAGCGATCCGCATACCCTTCTCGATTGCTTCTGCGATACCGGACTCATCCCAGACGATCTGCATCCCGATACCGCCACCACCTGCACTTGCCTTGACGATAACCGGGTATCCGATCTCTTCTGCAAAGGCGATTCCCGCCTCAGCGGAGGTGACCCCCCCCTTCGTCCAGGGAAGGACCGGAACACCGGCAGCACTCATCGCCTCCTTTGAGTCCAGCTTTGACCCCATCATATGAATGGTCTTTGATGAGGGGCCGATGAATGTGAGATTGCTCTCCTCGATGCGTTCTGCAAAATGGTAGTTCTCGGCGAGGAAGCCATAGCCGGGATGGATCGCCTCGGATCCGCTCATCTCAGCCACCTCGACGATCCGGTCAATATTCAGGTAGCTCTTGGAGGGGTGTGCCTCCCCGATGAGGAATGCCTCATCGGCATACCTGACATGGAGGGCATTTTTATCCGGCTCCGAATAGATTGCAACCGTCTCGATCCCCAGCTCCCTGCAGGCACGCATGACACGTATGGCTATCTCACCACGGTTTGCGATGAGTACCTTATCAAAGAAGCTCATTGGATCACCAGCAGTATATCTCCATTCTGTACTACTGAACCGACATCCACGTAGATATCTGAGACCTTCCCATCGACCGGACTCTGGATTGGATTCTCCATCTTCATCGCCTCAAGGACGAGGAGCGTCTCACCCTTCTTCACAACCTGGTCGCGGTGAACCTTGATCTCAAGAACCATCCCCTGCATATTGCTCTTCACACCGCCCGGAAGATCGCCTCTGGGGATCTGTGATTTAACAGCAGCACCGACTGGTGCTGAGACTGTGCTTCCCCCGACAGAGACGATACGAACGGCGAAGATCTCGCCATCAACCTCAACCTCCATCGAATCAGGGAAGTCGTTTGTGGATCCCGTTGCTGCCTTCTTTGCCTGTGGAATGGCTTCAGCAGTCTTCTCTCCCCGGAGGAAGGCAGGAGCGATGGCTGGATAGAGGATATATGTCAGAATATCCTCATCCTTCTTCACAAGACCCATGCTGATGGCTTCTTCCTTGCTCCTCTCATACATCGGTTCAAGAAGGTCCGCCGGCCGGATTGTGATCATCTCTTCTCCATCGATGATCCGCTCTCTGATCTCATCAGAGATGGGTGCAGGAGGCCGCCCATACAATCCACGGACATAATCCTTCACCTCTTTGGTGACGTTCTGGTAGCGGCCGTTCATCAGGACATTTAAGACCGCCTGTGTCCCGACAATCTGGCTTGTCGGAGTGACAAGGGGCGGATACCCAAGGTCCTCACGAACCTTTGGTATCTCCTCAAATACATCTGATAACCGCTCAAGTGCATCCTGCTCCTTCAACTGGGAGACGAGGTTTGAGATCATCCCTCCGGGGAGCTGGTAGACAAGAACATCACTGTCGATCCGCTCAGAGATGGGATCAACAAGTGCGTCATACTTCTTCCTGATATCCATGCAGAGATTCCGGACCTTCCGGAGTGCAAGGAGATCTATTCCTGTCTCGCGGGGTGTACCGATCAATGATGCGATGACACTCTCGGTGGCAGGCTGTGATGTTCCAAAGGCAAACGGTGACATTGCGGTATCGAGTATATCAACGCCGGCCTCTATCGCTGCCTGGTAACTCATCGGTGCTATCCCACTCGTCGAATGGCTGTGCAGATCGACGAGAATATCCACCCTCTCCTTAATCCCTGTTATCAGCTCCCGTGCAGTTTCCGGCATGATCAGACCGGCCATATCCTTGATACAGACCGAATCACAGCCATGGGAGTACAATTCCTCAGCCATATCGATAAATGTGGGAATGTTATGGACCGGGCTTGTGGTATACGAGATGGCACCCTGCATATGTGCCCCGAGATCGGAGACTGCCTTCATGGAGGATTCCATATTCCGGATGTCGTTGAGTGCATCGAATATCCGGAAAATATCCACCCCGTTTGTGTGAGCTGCAGTGATGAACCGCTCAACGACATCATCCGGATAGTGCCGGTATCCCACCAGATTCTGCCCCCGGAGGAGCATCTGGATTGGGGTGTCGGGGAGTGCCTCCTTCAGTGCACGAAGACGCATCCATGGATCGTCGTTTAAAAACCGGATACAGCTATCAAATGTAGCCCCGCCCCATGCCTCCACAGAGAAGAACCCTACCTTGTTGATCTCATGAGCAACCGGTATCATATCCTCTGTACGAAGGCGTGTGGCAATGAGCGATTGATGCGCATCCCTCAGCGTGGTATCTGTGATGTGTACTCTGGAAGATTTTGAAAACGTCATCTGAACACCTCGTGGGCTGAGGAATTGTAAAAATCGAGCCTCTCAACAATTAACCTTGATAGTATAAAAAACTCACCAGAAGATAAATATGCTTAAAATGGCGATTAATACTGCAAAAAATGTCAATATGACGTCCTTTGGAAATGTAGAAAAATTTGGTTTATGTGTTCCGCCACTCTGAAACCCCCGGATTGCAAGAAGGTTTGCGGTCTCGTCTGCCCGACGGATATGAAGGAGAAGAAGGGTGAGCGCGGCAGGAATGATGCTCTTGTGGTCTATCTTCATCCCTTTTATAGAAAAAGCCCGTTGTATCTCCCGAAGATCCGATCCCGCAAGATGAAATGACTGGAGTGTCATCTCTGCCGCAAGGCCGATATCAAAGCCGAACCTCTCCCCAAAGAACGAGACGAAGATATCCAGCATATCGCCTCCACGAAACTCCGCATACGCCCAGAAGGAGATGAGCAGGATGACACCCATCCTGATGCCATATGATACCCCCCCTCCGACAAGGATCTCAGTGACAACCGCCGGAACAAGGATAAGGAGGGCGAGTGCAGCAATCAGCCTCTTCTCCGGAAGACGCCGTCCCTTCCGGGATGCACCTGCCCACCAGACGAGGGCAAGAAGAGCCCCCCCGATCGAGATGAATGCCCCAAGTGAGAGGGAGATGACGGAGAGGAGCCGGAGCCTGCCGTCACTGAATGTCGTCTGCGTCTCCTCCGGGCGGGAGTGGTTCATTGCCCTGGATTGACGGGATCCCCCTTCCCCCTCCAGCTGCCCGTTCCTCATCACGAGCCGATCGTCAGAATCCGGAATAATCTCCCGTTCATGGGTGAAGATGATGGTTATTCTCTCTCTCCGCTTCTGGATTTCGCGGCAGAACCATCTCTTCATATCTGCATCAAGCGATGAGAAGGGTTCATCGAGGATGAGGAGATCCGGATTTCGCGCAAGGACAGAGGCGAGATTGAGCCGTTTCAGCTCGCCCCGGGAGAGTGTGTGGGGATCACGGCCCCACATCGCTTCCGGGATGACCGGTAGAACGGATGTGGGCTCAACTCCCCACGATCGGATCTCCTCTGCAACCGTTGCTCCGGTTATATGGTACTCAGGAAACTGGAGGGAGAGGATCTCAGATTCTATCCCTGATCTCCGGACTGCTCCGCTCTCTGGTTCCATCTGTCCGGAGAGGAGGAGGGAGAGGGTGCTCTTGCCACTCCCGATTCTCCCGGTGATAAGGGTGGTGCCAGGCCCAAACCGGTGATCGGCGGAGATGGTCATATCCCCCTGCCGGTAGATGAGCGCGTCCGCGATGAGCTCCATATCAGCCATCCCTGGGTATCCCCCCTGAGATGACCCTTCCATCACGAATCATGATGCAATCGTCTGATACAGCGGCAATATCACGATACTGGCTGCTCTGTAGTATATAGGGGGGGGGATCGGATCGGAGTGCATCCTGCATCTCCCATGCCGTCTCCTCATCAAGATGCGAGTCTGCCTCATCGATGACAAGGAGGAGAGGGGAGGTGACAAGTGCCGTCGCGAGGGCAACGAGTACTTTCTCCCCACCAGAGAGTGTCCGCGTCTTTCGATTGATGAGACGGGTGATCCGAAGCATCTCTGCAATCTCCATTGTCCGGGTTTCGATCGCCTCCATTGGCAGGTTTCTGAATCTGAGGGGGGCGGCTATCTCGTCGAAGACCCGCTCAAAGAGTATATTCCTGTCAGGAAATTCTGATACCCAGCCGACCTCGCATGATCGCGGGGGGTTACCGTCGATCAGGACCAGTCCCGTCTCCGGAATGATGACCCCGGCCATTATCGAGAGGAGCGTCGTCTTTCCCGCACCGTTTGGTCCAAGGATTGTTGTGATACCCGGCTCTATCGAGAGGGCCGGTATCCGGAGAATGCCATGGGAGAGGTCGTGAATTGTTATCATGTAACTCTTCGGGCGATGGCAAGGGCTGCCACTCCCTTGAGAATATCACCGGGAATGAAGGGGAGAACGCCGACAATCACGGCGGCAGTAAACGGCATACCTGTTGAGAGGGAGAGCCAGGCAGTTCCAAATATCCAGATGATGATACTTGCCGAGATGATCCCGGTTATCTCTGCATGCCGGAAGGTCTTTTCACACAGGAGTCCGGCAATGAGTGCCGCAGGTACAAAGCCAATGATATACCCGCCGGTCGGGCCAAGGAGGACCCCAAGTCCTGCTGTCCCGTTATGAAATACCGGGAGGTTACAGACTCCAAGGAGAATGTAGAGGACCGCAGGAAGGACGGCATACCGCTTCATTACAAGGGCAGCAAGCAGGAGAAACAGCGTCTGCAGGGTGAAGGGGACGAGTGGCAGGATTGGAACCACTATCGATACCCACCCTCCGATGCTTATCAGCGCCGCGAATGTCGCTGTCCGGGTCAGGATTTTTGCATACTCGATATTACCGTACATCGTCAACCTCCTTATTGTTTGTTGGTTGACGATAAAAAAGAGCATGTTTCCTACCGGAAATGATGATATGGAGGAGAAAATAGGTTTTGAAGGGTATTTGTATATTGAAGCCTCAAAGGATATGGCAGTCACCGGCGATGACCCGCTCGATCTTTCCATTATCCTTTCTGATGATCAATGCCCCATGATCATCGATATCAATGGCCTCTCCTTCAAAGGTCTTCTTGAGGGTTTTTATCTCGACTCTTCGCTCCAGTGTGCAGGAGAGGCTTCTCCATTCCCGGAGGAGTGCATCATATTCATTCCGCTCGACCAGGGTGTACCGCCTCTCAAACTCGGTCAGGACACGTGCAAGGAACTTTGTCCGGTCAACATCGTATCCAAGCTCTTCTGAGATCGATGTCACCTCGCGGTTCAGGACCGGCATCAGTTCCTCGATTGATACATTGACATCGATTCCAAGGCTGAGCAGACAGTAGTGGATGACATCAGCCTCGGCTGATAATTCAAGATGCATCCCTCCGACCTTCTTATCGCCGATGAAGATATCATTTGGCCATTTGATCAATGCGCCAATATCATACTCTTTTCTGATGGCCCGGGATACGGCAACGGATGCGGCGATCATGATCATGAAGGCCTTCTGGATGGGGATCGATGGCTTGAGGACGATCGTCGTCCAGATTCCTCCTGCAGGTGATGCCCACGATCGACCAAGGCGTCCAAGCCCGCCGGTCTGCTCTTCTGCGAGTATGACAAGCCCTTCCGGTATATCGTCCTCAATCTCCCGGATCATCTGTTTTCCAAGCCAGATGGTTGAGGGGGTGGTTGCGACATAATGAATCTCAGATCCGATCTTCCTTGTTTTGAGCTGCCGCTTAATCTCATATGGAAGGAGGCGGTTTGTCCTTCCGGTCACATGATATCCCTCTTTCTGGGTGGCATCTATTTCATACCCAAGTTCGCGAAGCTCTTCGATATGTTTCCAGACCGCAGATCGGCTGATCCCCAGCTCTTCACTGATCTTCTCTCCAGAAATCTTACCGCTCTCCCGGTCAAGGATCTTCAGGACGTTAAATGCAGCGTTATTCATTGTTTTTACCTTTTTGCAATGCTCTGTTCACTATCCAATGGACAGGGATCTGTTCCACAGACCTGACGAAGGATGAAAGACTGGTGTTCCATAAGCGTCGCCAGATCAAAGATGCCGGTGATGTCAACGACCCCGATTGCTCCAATCGCCTCCCCCTCACTATCCCGTATGGGTGCGACGACGACCGGAATTCCCTTATAGATCCCCTCTTTTGGCCGTGTCTTGATCAGGCTGTTCTTCGCAATCGCCTCTTCAAGGATCGGTCCTGAATAGGATCTCTCGATCACCTTCCCGTCTTCTATCCGGATGCCGGGCTTCTCTTTGGATCGTCCGGTTATCGGAAGATTCGAGACTATCGTGTGGATCGTCATCAGGACCGGTTCGAGATCATCGGCTGATGCATCCCGGGCAATGGTATATCGATGCATATTGGAACACTAACAACCATACCAATTCCATCTAAAAGAAGGTTTCCTTTTTGGAGGAGCAAAATGCCGTGATAAACCTTCGGGACGGATACTCATGTGCGGTTGTCAGGATGACGCGGCCGTCTCCAATACACTCCTCAATCAGGATGGGTTCTCCCTCCCTGGTCTCTGCAATGGCTTCCCCGGAATACCCGGTGAGATGCCCGTCGCATTCAAAGGCAGTATGGTCATATCCATCAAGCAGGGCGACGGCATCACTCTCTCTTCTGATGAGAATCTCACGCGAACCGTATGAAAACCGGTATTGTACAGAGAATGGGAGCCAGTCATAGCAGTCCGGTACATCGCCGCCACCCCCAAAGACCACAAGCTCTCCTCCTGACCTGATGAAGCGCTCCATCCGGCTTTTCGTTGCCCTGAGTGCGGGGAGGACACGGGAATAGTCCTTGTTTGCAAAGCCTGTCGGGATGATGAGCGTTCCAAATGATCCACGGTAGAAGGGGGCGGCAAGGAGCTGTGGTGTGACCAGTTCGCAGGACCCGACACAATCCTCGATCAGACGAAGAAACATCAGCCTCTCTTCCCAGATGAGTGCCGGTGATCCGCCTTTCATCCTTTGATCACTCCAAGGGGCATCATGCGTGCAACGATCCGGGAGAGTCCGGCCTCATGAACAACACGGATAACCTCATCACTTGACTTATACATCTCAGGTGCTTCCTCGGCGATTACATCCCCGGATGGCGCCCGGACGATGATCCCCTGCTTCTTTAGTTCAGCTGATACCGCAGCCCCACGTACTGTCTTCTTCGCCTCTTTTCTGCTACTGACCCGTCCTGCACCATGGCAGGTGCTCCCGAAGGTCTTCTCCATCGCCGTCTCTGTTCCTGCGAGGAGGTAGGATGCCGTTCCCATGCTGCCTGGAATGATCACCGGCTGTCCTGTTTTCCGGTACACGGCGGGGAGTTCTGGTCTTCCTGGTCCAAATGCCCGGGTTGCTCCTTTTCTATGAACACAGACGCGCCGTTCTGAGCCATCAACAGTATGTTTCTCCCATTTGGCGACATTATGCGCCACATCATAGACCAGTGGCATCTCGGTATGGGCGATCCCAAATGCCGATTCAAAGAGGGTTCTCACCTGATGGGTGATGATCTGGCGGTTGGCCCAGGCATAATTTGCAGCCGCCGCCATCGCGCCGAAGTAGCTCTCCCCTTCAGGTGAGGTGAGAGGGGCACAGGAGAGCTGGCGGTCAGGGAGATTAATCCCGTACTTCTTTGTGGCTTTCTCAAGGGTTTTCAGGTGATCTGTGCAGACCTGGTGCCCGAGCCCGCGCGATCCGCAATGGATCATACAACAGACGTTGCCTTCCTGTACACCAAATGTTGCTGCAGCCTCTTGATCCCTGATCTCGGATACCACCTGGAGCTCAAGGAAGTGATTTCCTGATCCCAGGGTGCCGCACTGGGGAATCCCCCTCTTGCGCGCCTTCTCACTGACGTTTTCGGGGACAGCCTCCTTCATATATCCTCCCTCTTCACACCGGATGCAGTCATCAGGAAGGCCATAGCCTTCAGATACCGCCCAGCTGGCTCCGTGTGCCAGGAGATCGTCGAGTGCGGTAGCGGAGAGGCGGAATGCACTTTTTGAACCAACACCTGTTGGAACCTGCTGATACAGCCTGCCGATGATATCCTCCATCTTCCCCAGATCGGAGATATTCAGGGGCGTTGTGATCATCCGGACTCCACAATTGATGTCAAATCCGACACCCCCGGGTGAGATGATCCCCTCCTCTTCTGAGAAGGCGGCGACCCCACCGATCGGAAATCCATAGCCCCAGTGGATGTCAGGCATCCCAAAGGAGTGGCCGATGATACCCGGGAGGGTTGCGACATTGGCAAGCTGTCGGACGGCTCCCTCTTCAAGAGAGCCAAAGAGAGACTCTGAAAGGAAGAGCCTCCCGGATACCCGCATATCCGGGATATATCCCAGGGGAAGATCCCATTCATGGCGTCCAACAGAAGAGAATTCTTTCTGCATCATCACACCTCAAATATCAAAGATGATATCACAGCTCATCATATCTCCGGTAGTCCGGATGGCGAGGCCGGAGAGTGAGACACCTTTGATCTCCCGCCCCCCTTCATGCTTCTCTCGCTGAAATGGCTCTCCTCTGAGTGTGGCGACCAGACCGCTTTCTGTGAATCTGACAACCGTCTCACAGACGACGAATGATTCAACCTCGGAGGTGTAGAGGAGATCAGAGAGGAACTCCCAGAGGAGATCCTCGGGCTCGTCTGCATCAACTCTCATCGTCTTCTCAGAATGATGATCACATTCTCCGGGGTAGAGGACTGCAAACATAGCCTTTGCAGCAAGGGAGAAGAGCTCCTCCCTGCTCTCTGCCCGTATACGCCGACGTACATCTGCGGTATGAGGGAGTTCTTCAATACTCATCGGACGGACCATATCCAAAGTACCGTGGCACCATCTTCATGTCGATCGTCTGGATCCATTTCACCTGGTACCGTGAGACATACAGATCATGGTCACCGACCGTTATGCGTATGTCAGTTGATTTTGGCTGCTTGATTGATGTCGGGAGGAGGATTGGCCCTCCACATGATGTACAGACCCTGAAGTCGCATCCGCGCTCATGAATATATGCCCGTACGTCTTCGTTGATGATGATATCCGGCACCTCTGTGGGTTCTCCAAACGGTCTACGCATGTACGTAATTAATGGGGAGAGAATGATTAAAATAGTTCTGACTGATGCAGGCGATCAGAAAAAGGAGTCTTATGTTGATGCGACAATATCTGTCACAACATCAAGATATTGTTCTTTCATCTCATAGACACTGGTTGTACCTTCGGCATTCCGACGGATATGCAGTATTCCGAATTTGGATGCGATGATCCCAACCATGGATGCAACGGATTTGATACCGATGCTGAAGTGTTCATTTAACCGTGCATGGATCTCTGCAATGGTGAGTGAACGGACACGAATGAAGAGGTTGAGCAACTCTTTCCGTATCCCGGATCTGTCTCTGGATAGGTACGCTCTGAGGCGCTCTTCGATCTCTTTCCTGATCTCTCCCGGCGAGAGCATACACTGAATACTGCACTACACCTATTTATACTAATCTATTTTCCTCTCGTACAGTGGCAATGGATTCCTGTATTGTGTCTCTTTTGGGACTCTGTGCATTCTCATGATCTATCGGCTCAGGGGGTGCAAGAGTATACCACCGGGTTGCCTTCTCTCCTGCTTGTTATGATAATGCATATTTGCATACACAAATCAGAAAGACTATCACCGGGTATCGAAAAAGGCTATGGGATACACCATGCCGACGATGAAGATCCGTGGTGGCGACCTCGATCTCGTTGAGTACGAGTTCGTCGCCTTCTCACCAGGAGAGGAGATCAGGACATGCGGATTACTCGGGAAAGTGACTGCAGATCCACAGGAGGGTACATTCACTGCAGTTGCACCTGCACGAATCCATCTGAGCGTCTTTGACATGAACCGTTTTGCCCCCGGCCATCCCGGCGGAGGCGGCCTTGGGTTTGCCATCCGGCTGTACTGCCAGGCTGAGGTCTCCTGCACACCGGAAGGCATAGAGGTGGAGCATCCCCGGGCATCCATCATCCGCCACTTCCTTATTGCAATGAGCCGGGCTGTCGGCTATACCGGAGGATTCCATGTGGTGGCGACGGACCATGGCAAGGAGCATGTGGGGCTTGGATCGACAAGCACCCTTCTCACCGCCGTTGGAAATGCCACAAATGCCGCACTTGGCTCTCCACTCTCAAGCGATCAGATCCGGGTGCTTATTGGGAATAATTATGTCGAGGAGACCGAAGGCGGCGATGTCGTCTTTGGATTTGAGACCGGGGTCGGCCCTGCGGTATCAACACACGGCGGCATCGGGGTGATGGGTGATGCACTCTCCCTCGTCTACCAGCATCCATTTGCTGAAGATAAGAACGTCTTCATCGTCATCCCCCCGACCGGAGTATCCAGTGCAGGGGAGCATGAGTTCGATCTCCTGATGACGAGGGCCCGTACCCTTGATTACCGGGATCGTGAACTCAAGGTCTATATGATCATGATGGATCTGATTCCTGCGGTTGAGCGGGGCGACCTCAAAACAATCGGCGACATCATGTGGGAGATAGAGTTCCGCGGATCAAAGCGGGCAGAGGTGGAGCATCACAGCTTTGCGCTCTATGAGTATATGAGCCGCCTCCGGGAAGCAGGTCTTGAGTTTGTTGCGATGAGTTCGGTCGGTCCGGCGATCGCCATTATCACTGAGAAGAGCAGAGGAGATATGGAATCGATCGTCGCCTCCCTCGGCCTTGAGATCGCAGTTGAGGCTGCCGTTGATAACCAGGGTGTCCAGGTGACCCCCCTGGTGTGAGATAAAGCTCTCTCTTTTATATATATTCTATGGAATGCTCCCTCTTTTTTAACCTATCATTCTTTATGTTTTTTTTAAAGGGAAAGACTCATACACTTAAAAATTGTATTTAAGTATATATTTTATGGTACCGATAAAATCAAAATTTTATTGCTATTTGCTAAATCGGACAGTCAATCCTTATGCTTTTGTTTGCGCCGCTCAATGATTCCTGTTACGACGGTATCAAAATCCTTTTCGAGCCATAACTTTCGGTCCCTTGTATAATCTCCACTTCCATGCGAATAGCTCTGAATAAACCGAATTGCATCAGCGGGTCCAAGGTGCTGGACAAGTACCTTAAAACCTGTGATTCTTACCTCATTGAGTGTTTTTGTTTCCATAGGTCACCTCCATGAGCCACTGAACAGGGTTGCCTATTACAATAGAGGATGTTTCCTGGTGATTCTTAATACCTTTGACAAGGGCGTCATCGCTTGTAATGAAGACTGCATCCACACTCTCAGCAGATGCAACATGCAGGGCATCAAAGGTATCGATACCCAACTCATGGATTTCTCGGGCACGATTTATGATATTTGTATCGATACTCACTCGCTCCTGGGAAAAATTTAGGAGGTTCTGAACCGTCTTTGCCCTCTCTTCGTCTGCAAATTGACCAATCTCATACTCGATCACTTCACTGTCAACCAACACCCAGTTGGACATACAACGACCAAGTATTGCAATTACTGCTTCAGTTTCCATCCTGATGCGATGTGACTGCTGGTTATCAAATGGTCGGCATAGACAGCATACATCAAGATAAACCTTCAATCTATCATCCCTCGGCCAGTATTCACCCTCAATCAAAATAAAACCAATGTCTTATTGAAAAACAATCGGCGACATCATGTGGGAGATAGAGTTCCGCGGATCAAAGCGGGCAGAGGTGGAGCATCACAGCTTTGCGCTCTATGAGTATATGAGCCGCCTCCGGGAAGCAGGTCTTGAGTTTGTTGCGATGAGTTCGGTCGGTCCGGCGATCGCCATCATCACTGAGAAGAGCAGAGGAGATGTGGAATCGATCGTCGCCTCCCTCGGCCTTGAGATCGCAGTTGAGGCTGCCGTTGATAACCAGGGTGTCCAGGTGACCCCCCCGGCGTGAGGATTGAACTGAACTGTTTTATCACCCCCTGTCTTTTCTTTCTATTGAATACGCAACTTGCGTACTTCCTCACAGACTTTTTTAAATGTGTAGATACCGGTCCGGGATGGCTTCCAGGATCCCTGATCACACCTCTCCTCCCCTCCATGCTCTGAAAGGGGACAGGGGTTGTTCCAAAGATCCAATGATCAGAGTGACCTGATCATCTGGCCGAATCTTGGAAGGAAGTCCTTCTTTCGTGACATAACTCCCTCAAGCCGGACGGGCTGCGTATCGATTTGCAGGCGCTGGAGTGTCTGGTCATCTGCAGCGACGAAGAGATCGCTCCCATTTTCAAAGACACAGGTGATCAGGACGGCGACGATATCCACATCGAGCTCTTCACGGATCTCGGGGAGGATCGCCTGAATCTCTTCTGCGTGAATGGTCGAGAAATTCTCTGATGGAACCATCACCTGGGTGATGACGACCTCCTTGGAGAAGAGTGTGTACCGCTTTGTATCTTTCTTCAGGAGTTCCCCTATTGAATACTCTGAGAGCTCCATCCCTTCCTGGAAGAGTTTCATGCCAAACTCAACCGGTTCTATCCCTGTTATCCCGGAAAGGTACGTGACCATCTCCTCATCCTTTGTCGTCGTCGTCGACATCTTCAGTCCGAGCGTATCCGAGAGGATGCCGGCGAGGAGAAGTCCTGCAATCTTTTCGGGGATTTGTACTCCGGAATCACGATAGATGGATGCGACGATGGTTGAGGTTGATCCGACAGGTTCCATCACAAAGCGGATCGGCTTGAGTGTGGTCATCGCCCCAAGCCGGTGATGGTCGATGATCTCAAGGATCTCGGCATGCTCGATGCCATCGACCGCCTGACTGTACTCATTATGATCAAGGAGGATAACCGACTTCTGAATCTCCTCCATCAGGGTATTGCGGGATATCATCCCGATGAGTTTATTCTCCTCATCAACAATACAGGCGGTACGGTATCGCGAGTTGCTGACGAGCTGCTTGACGTAATCGAGATTGTCATCTGTATGGACCACCGGGACATCGGTGGCCATCACCTGGGATGCGGGGAGGGAGAGGTTGATCATCTTGGCGACCCCGAATGCATCAAGCTTCGTTGCAAGGAGTGAGACATCCCGTTGTGTCGCAGCCTTGATCACCCGTTCCCCAAGCGGGGCGTCATCTGCGATGATCAGAACGGCAATCCCTGCTGAGATGAGTGCAAGCTGGGATGGTTCATTATCTCCGACGATCGCAATATCATTCTCGGTGAGGCGGGAGAGGGTGACATGGAGCGCATCGATGGAGATATAGACATTCCCTTCGATGATCTCTCTCTTCCTGACGACGATATCAGCATCAAGAATCCGTGCCAGTGTCTCAATAGGAATTGGGGATACGGAGAGGTGCTCAACCCGGGTACGCCTGACATATGCCTTGGAGAGGCCGTGTTCAGAGACGAGCCCGGCGAGGCGCCCCTTGTCATCGATGATCGGGATGTTTCTCAGATCATGTTCATCCATCATCTCGACGACATCGATCGTCGGAACGTCCATCCCGGCATTCAATGTGTAGGTAAATGGAATATCCGCCACCGTCGCCTCGACCGACTCGATGAAGGCTGGTGGCTCGATCCCGAAGTGCGAGAGGACAAATGCCGTCTCCGGGTTCACGTCACCACATCGTGCAGGGATATATCTCCCCATCTCATCCCGGTTGAGATATGCCGCATATCCGATAACACTGCAGATACTATCCGTATCCGGGTTTTTATGCCCGATAACATAGACACTGTTCATAGCAAGCTCACTTCTCTCTCCATACTGAGGGTTGGTAGATCTCTTCTCACTATCCGGTGATAGCCTTTCCCCTGAAGGTGGCCGGAGATGAAGAGGAATCTTTATCCCGCTCCTCCCTGATAGAGGGATGTGATCAGATGAGTGGCGATGAAGCCGAATCCAGAGGCAGGATCGATCATCCACCCTGTATCGGGTTCCAGAATGAGTTTGAGCTGATCCAGGAGATCATCAGTATGTACCGGTCAGGTACAAAACAGAATGTTGCGATCCTCGGGCTCCCATACTCCGGCAGAAGCACACTTCTGGCAGCCCTCAATGGAGAATATAAGGATTCTTCATACCTGGTTGAATATAATTCACGGATCACAAAGAAACGGGAGCTCCTCGAATCCCGGTACTCTCAACCGATCATATTCATTGACGGGTGCCAGTACCTCTTCTCCCGCCGGATCGGTGGCTTTTCGGTCCTCGATGATTTCCTCGAAGAGGTCGCCTCCTCCCCCTCCCTCTTTATCACGACCTGGAATCTCCATGCATGGAACTATATCAGGCGGGTCCGGGAGGTGGAACGTTTCTTTCCAAAGATCATCAGACTCTCTCCTCTCTCTGATACCGAGATGCGGGAGTGTATTTTAAAAGACTATACTGAAGCCGAGCTCCAGTTCATCGGAGATGTGGATATTGAACTGCCGTCCCTGCTCAGATTTACCCCATATCCGGTGAAGCTTCCATGGAAGAGCGAGCCTGTTGAGATACCCCTTCCCAGTGTCAATATCGATCGGATATCGTTGAGACGGCAGAGGAAGGAGATGAACCTCTCAGATGAGGAGCTGGTATTTCAGAAGATAACGAGGATGGCAGGTGGCAACCCTGGCGTTGGAAAGGCTATCTGGAAGAAGAGTTTTGTGTATCCGACTGTCAACCTCAAGGATTACGTACCTATGCGGATGCCAGATCCACTCCTTCGAAATGATGCCTTCATCCTTGGTATCATAGCAATGACCGGAAATATTTCGCGTGAGGAACTGGAGGGGGCGGCAGGCGGGGAATATTCAATCTGCCCGACCCTCTACCGGCTCCTCTCTCTCGGGGTTATTATGAAAAGCAACGGAGGATATCAGGTCTGTCCGGAAGCGCTCCTTCTTGTAAATGAGATGCTTCTGAAACTGCGGATCGTCTGGGAGTCAACTACCCACGACTGAAGTCGTGGGCTTGCCCTTCCATCTTCCTGACCGTTTAGGTTCAGGACGGAGTGCGATAGGCTGGTTGACATCAGCCCTTGATGCAATGTTTTTTGCGGCATTGATATCCGCATTATCCTTATATCCACATTTGATACAGAAGAAGTCAGACTGGGTTTTCCGGTTTTCCCTGCTCGTATATCCACAATGGGAACATTCTTGGGATGTATAGTGGGGATCAACGAGGTAGACCGGGAGACCAGCCATATGTGCTTTATATCGGATGTACATTGCTATCTCATAAAACGCCCATTTACCGATTGCCGCTGCTAATGCCTTATAACCGGGTGTCCGATCACGGATACCTGTCAGATCTTCCAACGCGATACCGGAGTGTGTGCCTTTGGCTTCAGCGACGATCTGTTTGCTGATACAGTGGTTTGTATCATTCTTGAATCGGCGTTCTTTTCCACTGAGTTTTTTGAGATGTTTTTTTGCGTCCCATGTACCAACGGATTGAAGATCCGCTTTAATACGGGTGTATCTCTTTCTGGATTCAGTACATTTCTGCCCGGAGAAGGTTTCACCTGTCGATGTTGTTGCGATATTGGCGATACCGAGATCGACTCCGATGATCTCCTCAGGTTCAATCTGTGGTTCTTCAGGTACGTCTACCACGATCAGGAGATAGAACTGGTTCTTGATGAGGGCGAGATCGGCCTGACCCTTTACCCGTTTGAGATCGAGAGGCTGGTATCTGCCGTATGACATCGATACCATCTCTCTTCCGTCAAGTGTCAGGATAGAACAGGTATCAGGAGTCTTTATCGCCAGGATACGTTGATCATAGATGATTGCTCCATGAGGCCTGAACTCATGGTAGCCGGATCGATCCGCAAGATAACTTTCGGATACTTTGCCAATCGCACGAATTACCATTTGAGATGACAGGGAGAATGTACCGCGAATGTCATAGTACAGGTTCTTTTGAAGTTCGACTTTGTTAAAAACCTTATTTCTCCAGGCGAATTCTGAAATATAGTTACATGCTTCGTTGAAACGCTCCATTGTACGGAGCAGTTTCTGGTGCTGATCCCCGATTGGATGGAGTTTCACCTTCATTGTCAGAAGCATTAAATATACATATCCCACAAATATAATTAAACATACCTATGTCGGCATTCATCCCACGACTGAAGTCTTGGGCTTCCTGCCTGTTAGATCGTGAGTACGATGGTCGAGACACAGTTTGCAGAGATCTATGAGGAGATCATCCCCCTTCTCATCGACGCCGCAGTTATTTTCATTATCGCATATCTGCTTGCCAGAGTGATCAGTTTTGCGTTGATCCGTTCATCGGAGTTCCTGGGCCATGCACGGATCGCCATCCGGATGATCGTTCCGATACTCAACATCCTTATCTACACCGTTGCTATCATGCTCGTGATCCAGCGTGTGGTGACGCTCTCGACCATCGAGCTGGTCGCCTTCTCCGGTCTCTTCGGTGCGGCGATCGGCTTTGGCCTGAAGGATGCCTTTGCAAATGTCATCGGCGGGGTCATCATCGCCTTTGAAAAACCGTTCCGGATAGGGGATCGGATTAAGATGGGGGAGTATTATGGGGAGGTGGTGGAGCTTGGCCTCATCGATACCCGGATCGTCACCCCTGATGACAGTTATGTCACCATCCCGAATTACAAGATCTTCACCCAGAGCGTCGCAAGTGCCAATGCCGGGAAGACTGAGATGCAGGTCGTTGTGGACGTCTACATCGATCATACTGCGGATATCTGCCGTGCAATCGAGATCTTCAGGGACGCCATCGTCACATCCCGGCATGTGTATATCACAGATACCTGCTTTTATACGATCCTTACTGAGAACCAGATATACGCAGTCCGGCTCCGGGCACGGGCATATGTCTGGGATCTTCGTGATGAGTTTGAATGCAAGGCAGAGATATCACGAAGGACAAAAACAGCATTTCAGGAGGCGGGGATCCCCCCGCCACGACTGTATCCGGTGGCTGAGACTCCTTAAAAAAAGGGTTGCCTACTCCTCTGCAAGCATCCGGCAGACGGCATCAGCTGCCGTCTTCGCCGCACCCATTGCGAGGATGACGGTTGCAGCACCTGTGGCAACATCGCCTGCAGCATAGATCTTCGGAACCGTCGTCTTCCCCGACTCATCAACCAGCAGATTCCCTTTCTTCTCACGGACGAGCCCCTCGATCATCCTGATGAGGAGGGGGTTTGGGCTCTGGCCGATCGCCTCGATGACGACATCGGCAGGGATGGTATACTCACTCCCCGGAATCGGTTTTGCCGAAGGCCGCCCGGAGTCATCGAGCTCGCACATATCCATCGAGACGACCTCGACGCCGGTGACCGTTCCCTCTCCAAGAATTCTGGTCGGGTTTGTGCAGCAGAGGAATCGGATCCCCTCCTCCTCTGCATGGTGCACCTCAACAAGACGTGCCGGCATATCCTCCCTCCGCCGCCGGTAAACGAGCGTGACATCGGCACCCATCCTCTTTGCGACGCGGGCGGCGTCCATCGCGACGTTTCCACCACCTATCACGACGACCGACCGCCCCTTCCTCACCGGGGTATCATGGTTAGGGAAGGCGTCGGCATGGAGGAGGTTGACCCGTGTCAGGAATTCATTGGCTGAGTAGACACCGATCAGGTTCTCCCCCGGGATCCCCATGAATGCGGGGAGGCCCGCCCCTGTTGCCAGGATGATGGCGTCATAGCTGAGGAGCTCATCCACAGGCAGGCTTCTACCGACGAGATAATTGGTCCTGATCTCAACACCAAGGCGTTTCACCTCGGCAATCTCGGCCCGGACAACCTCCTTTGGAAGCCGGAACTCCGGGATGCCATAGGTGAGGACGCCGCCTGGTTCATGGAATGCCTCGAAGATGGTCACAGAGAATCCATTTCTGGCAAGTTCTGCTGCGGCGGTGAGGCCGGCGGGACCGGATCCGACGACTGCGATCCTTTCTGGCCGCTTTTCTGCACGCTCCGGAACCTCGATTCCGTTCTCACGCTCCCAGTCTGCAAGGAACCGCTCCAGCGACCCGATGGCAATCGGCCTGTCCTTGATACCAAGGATACACTCCCCCTCGCACTGGACCTCCTGGGGACAGACACGGCCGCAGACGGCGGGAAGCATATTGCTCTCCTTGATGATCCCGATTGCGGAACGGAAATCCCCATCCTCAATACAGCGGATGAACCCGGGGATATCAATCCCGACCGGGCACCCATCGACGCATACAGGTTTTTTACACTGGAGACACCGTGCCGCCTCGGCTATCGCCTCTTCAGCGGTGATCCCGCTATCGACCTCGTCAAAGTCGTGTACCCTGACATCTGCCGGACGATCGGACATCAGTGGTTCCCCCCGCAGCTGCATCCCCCGGCATGATGAGTGGCAGACTCTTTCTCTTCATCAGTATAGAACCGCTGGCGGCTCATCAGGAGATCAAAATCGACCGCATGCGCATCAAATTCGGGCCCGTCGACACACGCAAACCGTGTCTCCCCACCAACGACGACCCGGCAGGAGCCGCACATCCCGGTACCATCGACCATGATCGGGTTTAACGAGACGAATGTTCTGATGCCAAACGGCTTTGTCACCCCTGAGGTGACCTTCATCATGATGGCGGGGCCGATCACCCAGACAGCATCGGGTGGCCTCGTCTCGCAGATCTCTTTGAGTGGACCGGCTGCAAAGCCTTTGATCCCATAGGATCCGTCATCAGTTGTGATGATCAGCTCATCGCAGACTTCACGCATCTCATCCTCAAGGATGAGGAGATCCTTATTCCGTGCGCCGATGATCCCGATGACGGTATTCCCGGCCACCTTCAGGGCTTTTGCGATGATCGGCAGGCAGGCGATACCGACACCACCGCCGACGAGGACGCAGGTTCCATAGCTTTTGACCTCGGTCGGCTCGCCGAGAGGACCGACGACATCAAGGATAGTATCCCCTTCCTTCAGTGCAGCAAGCCTTCGTGTCGTCGTCCCGACGGTCATAAAGATGATCCTGACGAGATCGCCATCCACCCCGGAGATTGTCAGTGGAATCCGCTCTCCCTTTTCATCAATTCGGAGCACAAGGAACTGGCCCGCCTCTGCATGCCTGCTGACATGGGGCGCCGAGATCCATGCCTCATAAACGTTCTCCGCAAGCGCGGATGCTGCTGTTATCCTATACACACTACCATCTCCGAAATACCCAGAAACAAACTCGTATATATTATTCCTATGACTTCTTTACTTTACGCACTTTTACAGCGATACCACGGGTAGATCGTATCATCTCATCTGCGGACATCATCGCTCTCCCTGTCGCACGGACCCCCTCACCTATGACAAGAACCTCATCGCCGTCCCGGATGGCGGGATCAGCAGACTGAACACCCGGGGCCAGGATGTCACCCTGGGGCACGAACCCCTCGATGGTGACCCGGTAACAGTCCGGGAGGAGTGCCCAGCCCTCCATCGTCGGCCGGAGGAGTCCGGTTCCGGGATCGAAGGAGAAGAGCTGCTGGCGGCCTGCAAAGACCTTCCTTTCAGGGAAGCGTCCTTTGATGATCATCTTCCTGGTATCCGGCCGTACCCCGAACTGCCAGGCAAGCGTTCCACCGACGATATCCAGTCCTCTCTTCCTCTCTCCGGCGAGTGCGTCCCGTAGTGCTCCGGTGGACTCCCATGAGGTGGGACGGCCGTCTGTACAGGTCTCTTCAAGGGGAATGCCAGCAGAAGCCGCAGCCGTTCTGGCAACCTCAAGCGCCCCCCCTTCCAGGTGTGCGATGACCCGCCTGTATGGGTGGGTTCTGAGGTACTCAGTCAGGTATCCGGCAAGGATCGCCTGCTCCTCATGATCCCAGTGGCCGGTCACCGGAACATCGTAATGGGCGGCCGGGTAGATCAGCTCAAGCTCCCGTGGGACAACCCCGAGTGGGGAAGTGATGATCACCTCATGGGCCCTTCCGGCTATCGCATCCTGGAACTTCCGGTGGCTCTGGGAGAGTGAATACGGCTTCTTTGCTGAACAGGGGAGAAGGACACAGACATCCCAGGTGTTCTGGGTGAACCGCCGGATGACCCGATCCTCAAATCTCCCAATCTCGGCCCGGTACATCGATTCCTGGGTGTGTGCCCGGAATGATGTTGTTCGGGCGATGGGAGCTGCCCTCTCCATCAGATCCCCCTTTCTGTCGAGATGGCGGAGTATTGCTACAAGCGATGCATCAGAACGGCAGCGCGCCTCGATCAGTTCCCTCAGCTCCCCCCTCTGGAGGAGAGCGGTTGCGAACCGGATCTCATTTTGGAGTGCCTGCCGGTTATGCTCCCTGAGATCCCCGGTCCGGCACCCGGAGCAGCTGCAGATCCCCTCATCAAGCCATGAGCCGGGATAGATGCCTTCCGTGGTGCAGAAGAGCCCTTCTGCGGATTTTAGATCGACGGCGATGGTATCGAAGAGATCGAGACCGGTTGCTATCAGCATCGCGACATGTGAAGGGAGTGCGGATGCCGGTGCATACCGTGCGGCATCCGGTGGGAGTGCACTGAGGAACGTCTCCACCCAGTCAGCATAGGCACGTGGATCGGCTAGGGCGGTATGCCATCCCGAAATGATCGCCGCGTCTCCTGATGATATGGTTTCCGGTGAGATGGGGTGTGCCGGGATCGGCTGATCAAAAACCTCACCGGCATATCTCCGGACAAACTCTGCATCTGCCTGGAGCGGGATATTCGAGAGAGGACGGGACGCCAGATCCGGGAAGCATTCTATCGGGTCAATGATGGCGGGTGTTGGGATCTGTTGATCATTGATGGTGAAGATTCCCTGCCTGGCAAGCCCGTCCCGCCTCCGAACCTCAAACTGGGTCATGCTATCACCACGGCATCAGGGAACCGCTCTTCGATATGCTGGATAAGGTCAGGAGAAGCTGAGAAGGTGACCTCTGTCTCGGGATTGGCGGCAAGGAGTATATCGACACCCTTCCATGCCGATTCGAGCATCGCATCATCCCAGGCAGGAACCTCGGTCTGACCTATCGGGAAGGTCTCGGAGAGTTCCCGTGGTACTGCACCAAAGGGTGGGCGGAGTTCAAGAACCTCCTCAAAGTCCTGCGGCTCAGGCCCGCCGCAGAGGATGAGTACGCGGGATGAGAGGCCAATCGCGGGAATCATCCTCTGAAACCGGATCACCTCGGTCCGCTGGCAGGATTCGTCTCCCCGGTAGAAGAACCTCCGTTTGGTTGCACGATCTGATCGTTCGAGGAGATCTCCGGCTTTGAGGAGCTCACGGTACCCGTCAAGGAGCCTCGGGTGTGATCGGCACCGCTCATCCACAAGCTCCCAGAGGGTTCCTTCCTGGATGGAGAGGCGGACACGGGAGATCTCGGCCTGCGTCACCGCAAGATTATGGGTCGCAAGGAGCCGCTCCTTCTGATCTGATGCACGGAGTTCATCTGCGGTATGTGAGCGGCAGATGGCACAGGCACAGGGGAGTTCGGCCATCTCGGCGAGTTTGAGGGTCCCGGACGGGGTGATGTAGCGCCCCTCCCGCGCATAGAGGGCATAGGCCGCCGAATCGAAGATATCACAGCCCATCGCTGCCGCAAGGGCGAACATCGAGGGATGGCCTGCACCAAAGAGGTGGACGCATGCCCCCGGGGAGAGCCCCTTCTTCGCGGCGAGGACCGAATGCACAAGCTCACGGTACCGGTAGCCTTCAAGGAGCGGGACGACCGCGCCGACCGGGCAGAATGAGAAGCCGAGATCGCTCACCTCCCGCCCGGCCTTCTCTCTCAGATCTGGGTGGATGCCCCCCTGGACCGGCCCGGCGATGGGTGCATCATCACCAAAGATCTCCCGTGCCTCCCGGAGCCGCTCCATGGTGATCCCAAGCTCCGATTCGACGGTCTCACGGGGTGCGTCCGGGTGGGTCGGAATGTCGAGCGGTACCCAGATGTCGCTTCCGATATCCCGCTGAAATGCCAGTGTCATCTCATTGGTCGTATCAACCGATCCATAGACCGAGAGCTGAAACGATCCGGAATCGGTCATGATCAGTCCGTTAAAGCCGAGGAGGTCATGGAGACCGCGGGATAATGCCTCTTCCCGGAAATCCGCACTCTTTGAGAAGATATAGGCGTTTGTGATCAGGCCCTCGACCCCCATCGCCGCCATCTCCCCGGGAGGAACAATCTGGATATGCGGGTTGACGACCGGGAGGAGTGCCGGGGTTCGTATTCGTTTATCACCGACGGTGAGTCGTCCGACTCGTCCGGCGATGTCCTTATGCATCACTTCAAACTGGATTGACATGGTTATTCAGAGAAGATCTGGCCCTCGAATCTGAGGGCGGTTATCTGGTCATCCCGCCAGCATCCCGGCGGAAGACCTGCTTTCATACAGGTCTGATCGAGGAACTCGGCACCCGACCATCCATATTCTGCTGCCACCTGGGGGAGGAGGAGTCCGGATCGGCCCCTTCCCTGGATGATCAGGCCATGGCGGCCGATGATCACCTGGTCTGCCCTTGCTTCGGGAGTGCCGGGGATCTCTTCAGGGAGAGAGAGGACGGTCAGCTCGATTCGTATCAGGGGAAGCTCCTGGCTACGAAGTGGTGGAAACCTCGGATCCCTGAAGGCGGCGGATCGCGCTGCTTCGATGATGGCTTCGCCAAGTGGCATCACCGGCATCGGGAGGCCGATACATCCCCGAAGCTCCTTGTTCTGTGTGAGGGTGACAAAGACTCCCCTCTTCTCGTCAAAGATCGGCGGAAGAGGCGGGGGCTGATACTCATCCCGGTCGAGGGCCGCCGTAATGGCTGCACGGGCGAGGGCAATCCCGGCCCTGCCGTCCCCCTCATGAAGAAGCTGCATATATAATCATCATCGCAGGAGCAGAAGATGGTATCTCCGGGTGAACGAGGATTAATGAAGAGATAAAGCATATACTATATACTGTACCTGGGGCTTTGGCACCATGGTCCAGCGGTGAGAGGGAGAGTGCGGCTGACGGTGACCAGTTCTGGTCGCTGAGGAAAGTCCCCCCACTTTTCAGGCGCGCAGCCCCGTGCAAGCGGGGATGGCGAGAGTCATGGCAATGACACAGAAACGACACGTCCTGCCGCCAGCGATGAAACGACCGAGCCCCACCATCCCTGATGGTGGTGCGATACCTAACTCGTTGAGCGTAACGGCAGGGACCGATGGAACGGTGAATCCCTGCGGGTGCAAGCCAAACAGGGCAGAAGGGACGCCTGGATCCCGCCCGGGTACGGCGCTTAGCTGAATGCCGCAACGAACAGAAGGGGGCTTACTCCTCCCACTCACCATCTGTCTGTGGACGACGAGCTTTTTCTTATATAACTCATAGTAATACTATGCATCTTCCATCACCCGAGGAGCTGAGATCTGCCCGAAGGAGGATTGGGCTGAAGCAGGCTGACCTTGCACGCAGGGCCGGGATCAGTCAGTCGATGATCGCACGGATCGAGCGGGGATCCGTCGATCCCCGTGTCAGCACCCTCCGGCGGATCGTTGATGTCCTCACTGCTGCAGAAATCCCGGCGGTGACTGCCGGAAGTGTGATGCACTCCCCGGTCGTCAGTGTCTCACCGGATGACTCGATCCTCTCGGCAGTTGAGAAGATGGAGCAGATGGCATTCTCCCAGCTGCCTGTCCTAAAAGATGGTGTTCCCGTCGGCTGCATCTCTGAGACGGCCATCCTGACTGCCATTGGTGAGCAGCGCCATCCCCGCGGGCATCATGAGAAGGTCAGGGATTTTATGGAGGCGAGCTTCCCGACCGTCCCCCCTGAGATCGAGATTGAGACGGTCGTCTCCATCCTCGAACAGCACCATGCCGTCCTGGTGATGGCAGAAGGCCGGGTCGAGGGGGTCATCACAAAGCATGACCTCATCTCCCTCATTACCCGGTAGGTTCAGCACTTTGAGACGAGATCCCTGAGAACTGCCTCGGGATCTTCTGCCCTGACAACACCGGAAGCCAGGAGCACGCCTGCACAGCCGAGATCCAGGGCAATCCTTACACACTCGCCCGAGTGTATCCCGGCACCTGCCAGAACCTTCACGGACGGGTTCTGTTCTCTTGCAGCCCTGACAGACCCCTCAATGATCCCGGGGTCCGCTGTTGCTACCGAGATGCCTGATCCGATCAGTTCAGGCGGCTCGATTGCGACATACGACGGTCCGAGGGCCGCCGCGCCGCCCGTCGCCCGGATATTGTTGGTGCAGATGACGGTCTGCAGCTTTGCAGCCTCGGCAGCGGCAAGTCCTGCCTCGATCTCAGCGAGGGTGAGGCGCCGTTCGGAATGGTTGATGAGGGTGCCCGAGGCACCTGCCATCGTCAGCATAAACGCAGGAATTCTCCCGGTGTGGGCGCCGGCATCGACACCGTCGATATGCTGGGCAAATACCGGTATTGTATAATGTTTTGCCATCCGGCGAAGTTCGGTGAATGAAGGCGCGATCCCGATCTCAACACCGGTATCCTCCATCACCGCCTGTGAAGCCCGTGCTATCCGATCTGCGGAGTGGTCGGTCCCCTCCCGGTACGTCTTGAAATTGATGAGGATGAAGGGAACGGTCATCTCACTTCCTCTTCACCTTGATGACATCCCCAAGCGTGGTTCTGGTCTTGTCAGTACCTGCTCCCTCTCCGGCGATGGTATCGGAATCGATCAGGCTTATCCCAAGGGCTGCCTCTATCTTCTTTCTGACGGCATCTTCGGGTATGAGATCCCCGTTCTCGATCTTTCTGATCAGGTGCTCCTTTTCCTTAATCTCAAGGGCGAGATCCTTCTGGGAGATGCCCTGTTCAAGGCGGGCCTCGCGGATCCGGTCTGCGTAGTCCTCTGCAATGTCCCCCTCGATGAAGTCAAAGACATCGCGCCTTCGCCTGGGAGGTGCGCTCGGAGATCCACCGGGCGGCGCCCTCCCGGGGGTTCCCCTCGGCCCTGTCTGGACCTGCACCTCCGTTCCGAGCCGGGCACACCGGTCACATACCTTCATCGGCGTCGATCCCTCAATCCGTACAGTCTTCGATCGTCCTTTGATTATCTGCCCGCAGGCTTCACATTGTTCGGTTTTCATGAAAATACCCCAAAGAACTTTATACCTTTTTTCTCTATATATCTATTTGAAGGATTATGGCTACAAAATCTCGCATACCTGAGGATACACACCACTCCGAAGATACATATCGGGTGGTGATTGAGCGCCTTTCCGAGCTTGAGGCGCGAAATCAGGAGTTGCGGGAGGAACTCCGCCAGTCGAAGACGGATCGCCAGTACCTTGAGACCCAGAAGGTCAGGTACGAACGGGAAGTCAGAAAACTCCGCTCCGAGATCGAGCAGATGAGGAGCCCGCCCCTCATCGTCGGGACGATCATCGATGTCGTCGATTCCAACCGTGCGGTCGTCAGGAGCAGTGCCGGACCGAAATTCCTTGTCCGGACATCACAGTTCATTAATATCGATGATCTGAAGCCAGGCGTCAGATGCACGATGAATCAGCAGACCCTGGCCATCGTGGAGGTGCTCCCCTCCGCCTTTGACTCCCAGATCTACGGGATGGAGGTGGAGACCCGCCCGACCGAGACCTATGTCGATGTCGGTGGCCTGAAAGAGCAGACCATTGAGGTCCGCGAGGCGGTCGAACTGCCCCTGAAGAAGCCGCATCTCTTTGAACAGATCGGGATCCTCCCCCCGAAAGGTATTCTTCTCCATGGCCCGCCTGGTACTGGAAAGACCCTCCTTGCACGGGCTGTCGCCCATGAGACCGAGGCGACCTTCCTCCGTGTGGTCGGCTCCGAACTTGTGCAGAAGTATATCGGTGAAGGGGCGCGGCTCGTCCGTGAGCTCTTTGAGAGTGCGAAGAAGAATGCCCCCTCCATCATCTTCATCGACGAGATTGATGCAATCGGGGCATCCAGGGGGCAGGAGACCTCATCCGGTGATCGTGAGGTTCACCGCACCCTGATGCAGCTCCTTGCCGAGATGGACGGGTTTGACAACCGGGGTGATGTAAAGATCATCGGGGCGACGAACCGGATCGATATCCTTGATCCGGCCCTCCTCCGCCCCGGCAGGTTTGACCGGATCATCGAGATTCCACTCCCTGATATCGAAGGACGGCTTGCCATCCTCAGGATCCATACAAAGAAGATAACCCTTGGAGATGATGTTGATCTCGTTACACTTGCACGCATCACCGAGGGGAAGAACGGGGCTGATCTCTCTGCAATCTGTATGGAGGCGGGAATGTTTGCGATTCGTGAAGAGAGGTCCGCCGTCATCATGTCGGACTTTGAGAGGGCGATCAGAAAGATCTCTGCGGACTTTGATAGAAATAAGGTCTCACAGATGACATCCATCCAAACGATGTTTGCCTGATCCCGCTCCCTTTTTTCCTTCATCCTCTGAACAGAGGACGGTCAGATCATAGCTTGCTGTCTCATCTGAGATGGTGCAAAGATACCTGTGTTCCCATTCCAAACCCGGATAGCCGAGCTGGCGGTCATAGATCTCGCGGGCAAGCTTCTGTGAGAGGATGACGCCATCCCCGGTCTGGAAGAGGAGATCTGATGTATATCTCCGGATATACCACCGGAGCTCGGATGCAAGGGAGAGGCCGGATCCAAGTGTCGCAACGGCAACCTCGACGACCCCGCCCGCCCGCCTCTGCGGGGGATAGAACCGAAGGATCATCCGGCTCGTCTCGGACTCCAAAAAAGTGCGATACAGGTCTATGCCGGGTTTGGGGATAAAAATGACCAGCATGACCGTCGTCGTTCAGAGATACATGCGGACATCCTGTTCGGGCATCTCATGCCTGACCTTCCGGATGGCTGCATCAAAGTGCTCTTCTTCGATTGAGGTTGCACTCTCCCGGACCGCGATCATCCCTGCCTCGCGGCAGATGGCCTCGAGTTCGGCCCCGGTTGCCCCTTCGGTGCGGGAGACGATCGACGCAAGGGTGATATCCCCGAGGGAGAGGTTCCGTGTGTGGATCCTGAGGATCTCTGTTCGTGATGCGGCATCAGGGAAGGGGATCTCGATGATCCGGTCGAACCGTCCCGGTCGGAGGAGTGCAGGATCGAGCATATCAGGCCGGTTGGTTGCGGCCATGATCCTGATGTCGCCCCTGTTGTCAAACCCGTCCATCTCGGCGAGGAGCTGCATCAGGGTACGCTGCACCTCGGCAGATCCCGATGTACCGTCATGGGTCCGGGTGCTCCCGACTGCATCGATCTCGTCGATGAAGACGATGGATGGCGCCCTCTCGCGGGCAAGTTCGAAGAGTTCCCGGACGAGCTGTGCCCCTTCACCGATGAATTTGTGGACAAGCTCGCTCCCGGACATCCGGATGAAGGTAGCGCTTGCATTATGTGCCACTGCCTTTGCGATCAGGGTCTTCCCTGTGCCTGGTGGTCCATACAGCAGGATACCTTTTGGTGGCTCAACACCAAGTCGTGCATAGACCTCCGGCCGGGTGATCGGATACTCGACAGCCTCCCTCACCTCTTCGATCTCCTCTTTGAGGCCTCCCACCTGCTCAAATGTCGCAGATGGAGAGGTTTCCAGTTCCATCACACGAACACGGGCGTCATAGGTCGTCCCGATGACCTTGATGATTGAGAGCGCGTTATTGACGGCGACCTTGGTTCCGGCTTTGAGGAGCGGGTAGAGATCATCAGATACCTGAGTGATATACTCCTGATTGTTCCCCTGCTGGCGCAGATACACCTCACCGTCAGGCAGCTTCTCGATGACCACCGCAACGAAGAGGGGGAGCCGTTTGAGCTGGTTGTTCTCCCGCTTCAGCTGGGCATTCTCCTCCCGGAGTTTTACCACATCTCTCTGCTGGGTCTCAACCTTCTCCCGGAGCTCGATGAGTGATTCATACAGTTCTTTCAGCTGTTGTGACTGGAGCGTTGAGTCTTTTCCAACATTCTCGATGAGCGTTTCGTCCATGTCTATAATATACTATATCCTCTCACCATTTATTAGGTGTCATCGTGATAATCAAGGCAAGATCAATCGCAAAAGGAACCGGAAGCGGCAGGCTTCTCGTCTCGGAAGCCCCCATCTCATTCCTCTCCGGTGTGGATCCGGCAAGCGGCATCATCATTGAGGAGGGCCACCCCCTGAAGGGGGTCTGTATCAGGGACACCGTCCTCGCCTTTCCTTTCGGGAAGGGATCGACGGTCGGGTCATACATCATCTATGCCCTGAAGAGGAACAATGTCGCCCCCGCCGCACTCATCAACGCCGAGGCAGAGGTGATCATCGCTGTCGGAGCGATCATGGCCGGAATCCCGATGGTCGACAACCTGGAGGGGGGCTTCTCACAGCTCCGGACCGGCGTCCACGCAACCGTCGATGGGGATGCAGGGGAACTCCGGCTTGAAGAACCGGCTGATTCGTGATGCAGGTCACCTGGCGGGATATCAGGGCTGCACGGAACACCTTTGCGGCCCTCTCTGCCGCATGCGGGGTGGCAGGGTACGATCTCATCCCATCCGACTCGCCGGACGGGGATATCATCTGCTACAGCCTAAACAGCATCAATGAACCCCGTCTCAGATCCGAGATCCGGGATGCACCCGGTATCACCATCGTCGGGGGTCCTCATGCGTCTGCCTGCTACTGCGAGGTGGCAGAGTATGCAGATTATGTCATCGTCGGGGAGGGTGAGCGTACCCTCCCCCGCCTCCTTGATGCCATCATAACCGGCTCAGCCGACAAAATACCGGGTGTTGCGACAAAGGACGGCTATACCCCTGTTGATCATTCCGTCCTTCTTGATGCATATCCATGCTTCTCACGGGTCAAAGGATATCTTGAGATCTCACGGGGGTGCCCGCATGCCTGCGCATACTGCCAGACACCCCGGCTCTTCGGCAACCGGATGCGGCATCGGAGTATCGATGCGATCGCGGCATCGGCAGCCCGTATCTCTGATGCGAGGTTCGTCACCCCGAATGCTCTTGCCTATGGATCAGACGGACGGAAACCCCGGCTTGAAAAGGTCGAGGCGCTCTTCCGCCGCCTTGCAGGGAACCGGATCTGGTTTGGCACATTTCCTTCCGAGGTCCGGCCCGAGTGGGTGACTGATGAGGCACTCGATCTCATCTGCACGTACACCGCAGGACGGAAGATTCATTTCGGTGGGCAGTCCGGGAGTGATCGGATCCTCTCCCTGATCAGGCGCGGCCATACCAGATCCGATGTGGAAGAGGCCGTCGATCGGGCGGTCTCCCATGGCCTCCTCCCCGTCGTCGATATGATCGTCGGCTTCCCGGGAGAGTCTGAGGAGGATCTCGGGATGACCATCGATCTCATCCGGCAGATCACACGATATGGAAAGGTGCATCTTCACTACTTCATGCCGCTCCCCGGCACTCCGCTTGGCGGATCCACACCACAACCCCTCCCCCCGTCTGCGGAGAAGATCTTTGGATCCCTTGCCCTGGGCGGACGGCTCACCGGGTACTGGACCGATCCCGGACGAAGGTTTTTGAATGCGTCAGGAGATACAGAAGATATATGATGAAAGCATTGCTGCTTGCCGATCTGCACGGCACCTATGATCATCTCGATGATCTCCTCACCACCGAACCGGACTGCCTCTTTATCGCAGGCGATCTGACGCAGTTTGGACCTCTTGAGGAGATAACGGCACTCATCGACCGGCTTGACCTCCCCGTCCTTGCCGTCCCCGGCAACTGCGATCCCCGGGACTCGCTCTCCTGCCTCGACGACTCAGGGGCGGTCTGCCTCCATGGATCCTCCATCTCCCTCAATACGGTCACCATCGCAGGGATCGGGGGATCGAACCCGACACCATTCAATACCGCTTTTGAATGCTCAGAAGAGGAGATCGACGAGACGATGGCAGCGATGCTTCAGAGGATGGAGAAGAACCAGACGAATATCCTCATCTCCCATGCACCCCCCTATGGAGCGCTCGATGAGGTCTCCCCAGGTGTCCATGTCGGTTCAACGAGTATAGCGAAGTATCTCAAGGCCTTCGATATCGTCTGCTGTGCTCACATTCATGAGCAGAGAGGGGTTGTCAGGGTTGGAGAGACCTGGGTAGTGAACCCGGGCCCTGCATCCGAGGGGTATGGTGCCCTCATTCATATCGGTGATGAGAGCGGCGATATCAGGATTGAGCTGCTTGCTCTTTCTCAAGATGCAGCTCAAGATAGCTGAGGCAGAACCGTTCCCCGATAATACCAAATTCAGTGGCAATTCTCTCTATCTCTTTTTCCGCCTCCTCCGGGGTGAGGTCCCCTGCCGCCTCAACCTCTGCGAAGGTGCCAAGCCCGTCCACCTGGTCGAGGGTCACCGTCGCCCTGCCCACGCGGTATGACTCCCGGTACTTCTGGACAGCCGCTGTCTTCTGGTACCCTATCCTGCTGAGGATTGCATCCATCGTCTCACGGGATTCGACCCGGATGTTTAACTCTTCACGCGCCTTCATTGTGCCGCACCCAACCTTCGGCCCTTTATAGGTGAGGACTGCGATATCTCCTGCCTCCCTCAGACGGAGCGCCTCATCGGTCTCTGCAAAGTTCCTAAGCGGCCCCTGATAGTAGGCATCATACTCCATCCCTTCCCCCAGAAGCTCTGCCCCGGATGCAACCAGCCGCTCACGTATCGGTGCCAGCTCATTCACCTTCACCTTTATCTCAATCTCAAGCATGCAAAACCACTTCTTTAAGTATTATTCAGCACCATTTAATAAGACAGGGTATCATTATGGCTATCGAGAATGGCGTTTTTATCCGTCTCTCATACACTGGATCCATCGAAGGAATCGCCTTTGATACGACCCGTGAAGAGACCGCAAAGGAATCAGGTATTTTCAATGAAAAAGCACGGTACGGCCCGATGGTCATCCGTGTCGGAAGCGGCCATGTCATCCCTGGTCTTGATGAGGCTCTCACTGGTGCCGAGCCTGGCGTTGAGCAGACCATCACCGTCGCCCCGGAGAAGGGTTTTGGCCCCCATGACAGGGAGCAGGTGAAGGCATATCCGTTCAAGGCATTTGAGAAGAAGCCGACGATTGGAACCAGAATCTCCCAGGATAAGAAAGAGGGTGTCGTCGTCGATATCATCGGCCAGCGGGCACTTGTTGACTTCAACCACCCGCTTGCAGGCAAGACCCTGGAATATACATTCACCGTCGAAGAGATTGTGGCTGATGATGTCGAGAAAATGCAGGGGATGATCCGGCTCTTCTCCGGTCGTGATATCGATCTCGAATTCACTGACGGCAAGGTCACCATGCATCTCCCACCGGGAATCAACTATGATCAGCGGTGGTTTATGTGGCGTGGCACCATCGTCCAGGAGCTCTTCAAGGTCAGTGATTCGGTCTCTGAGATCGTCTTTATGGAGACATTCAGACGGCCCGAGCCCCCGGCAGTTGAAGAACCGGAAGCAGCCGAACCACAGACAGAAGAACCAGAAGTCTGAACCTACCGTTTCAGTCTATCGCATATCTGAGGAGTGCGGCGATCCCGCCAAGCCCCTCAACTCTTTTTCCCGGCTCAAATTCCGTTGAGAGGACGATGATTGACGCCTGCATCGACTCTGCCTCTTCCATAATACGGGCAACACCGGGGGTCCGGACTGCGGTATCAGAGACGATCAGCTGTTCTACCGCTCCAAAAGAGACAGCCCGCGTCACATCGTCGATCCCATAGGTGACGGGATCATTGCGGGCAACCCGTTTGAAGATCTCATCGACCGCCCGGACCTCAGCGGCGAGCTGGAGATCCTCTGCCACCTTCTCAAGGACGCCGTCGCCGATCGCCTGCTGGATTGCACCGTATCCGCTCCGCTGGGTATCGACGACCATGATTCGCGGTGCCAGGTCGGGCGCATTGGATCGGATATATGCAACACACTCCTCCTTGATGAAGCCGGGGCCTGCGATGACGATAGGCCCTGTCACCGAGGAAAGGAATGAAAGGATCTCCTTGAAGAGCCCCTGCCGGCTGTTCTCCCCCCGGGTCTTGCCGCTCCCCGCGGTGATGGTGGTGATCCGCTCAGGCCCGTACTGGCGAACCCGGCAGATCTCCGCCTCCCCCTCCTCGACTGCAATGATATGAACGGCATCATAGAGCGATGCCTTCACCGCACGGTCGATCCGTTCGAGATCGGTCCCCCTCCACCTCCTGATGACTGAGATCTCATATCCGGTCTCGAGATTGAAGCTGTGGTGGAGCCCGGGATCCGGACCGTCACGAATGATGCCCGCCACCCGGAGTCTCCTGGATTCGGGGACGAACTCAACTCTCTCGACCTCAATACCGAGCCGGACCGGCCGCTTCTCGATCTTGTCGGGGCGGATCTTATCAGAGGACTGCTCGACTGATCTGAGGGTTGTTGCATAGACCCGGTCACCCGCCTCGATGAGGTGGGAGAGGTGCCAGAGATCATCGAAAGACTCCGGGTTGAGCTTGATCTCGCCGACGTTCCGTTTCAGATCACAGAATACCGCTTTCATGCCTCTTCCAGAATATCCGATCCGCCGGCCGGAACGAAGGCGGCGACCGCCTCGGTTGAGAGCACACTCCTGAGCAGCTTTGCATCGGTTGCGGAGATCTGATCCCGAAGGATCCGCACAGCCTTCTTTGCGATGTCGTTTGGCTCAAATGTTCCCGGAGTAAGCCTCACCATCTCTTTTGCCCTTTCTCTGATGGCATTCTCAGGACCCCCGATGACGGCAAGGGTCGGTTCGGTCACGACCCCGATTGCGATACCAAGGGGGACAGAGCGGTAGTACTTCCGCTCTCCCCTGATCACAAATGCTCCCTTTGCGATGTACTCGCCGGACTCCGGTGTCTTGCTGACCTGATCGGGGCGGACGGCATAGACATCGCCTGACCCATACCCGCTCTTCCAGAAGTTTGAGAATGACGCGGCAAAGGCGGTCACTTCATCCATCCGTTCAGTTTTGCCTTTCACAATGACGACACTTCCTCCATGAATATCCGCATGGACGAAGGTGTCGCCGCCTTCCATGTACTTTCTGACGAGCTCCTCGTTCTGATCAGCATCCCTTCCCCCGATGACGAGGACACCGTCGCTCGTCTCAAACCAGCGGAAGCGGTGATACCACTTGGGTTTCTGCCGCTTCTGGATCGGCTTTGCCTCCTTCTTTGGGGCCGGGGGGCGGCTCATCGCCCGGATGGCTCCCTCCTTCTTGGAACGGAACTTCTTCATCTGATCATAGTAGACGCCGACATTTCCTTCGACACTCTTTTTGATCGAGACGGTCACCTTCATCCCGAGATCCAGGACGACGGAAGCATCAGCAGGATTGACCGAGACGATCATCGCCGCCGCCGGGTGATCAGCCTTCTTCAGGACTTCAGCAATCTGCTGCCATGACATCTTCTCAGCAGCTGCTGCAAGGGTGGTGATCAGGTGCGAGACATCAGAGTAATGCTCATAGATGAGTTCTGCCGCCCGTTCAGACTCTGCAATCTTCGCCTCGAACTTTGTGATCGCAGCCTCCTGCTGCCGCCTGATACGCTCCTCACGGGAGAGGACCTCCTTTCTGGCCGTCTCCTTCTCCTCGATCTTAGGGAGCGGGAAGAACTCCGAGAGGGCCTCGGAGAAGGTCGGATGCCCGGATACCGGGGGTGATCCGGTGAGGGGGAACGGCCAGCATCCCCGTCCGTCGATGACCGGCCCGGCAATGGACGCTGCATCATTCAGGATGCCCCTGTAGGCTGTATAGAGGCTCTGCAGGATACGGTCGTCAAGGTACTTCGTCGGGAACTCCTTCTCAACACCTGCGCGGGAACAGAGCTCCTCTGCCATCACACCACCGAACATCAGGTTTGTGGCGATCGTCCTGACGAGATCACGATCTGATTCTTTGAGAGTCTCACTGAAGGTATCAAATGGAAGAGCGGCCAGATCCGGGCCCCCCATCTCATATACCTCCCCGGAAACGATCTCGCGTTCGCGGAACCGCCGCCTCTTCAGGGCATTCTGGATGACATTATTTCCATCAGTGAGGATGATGTTCCCTTCATCGAAGAGCTCGATGATCATCTTCAGGATGCCTTCTCCTTTCCCGATCTCAAGGATGATCACCCGCTCGATGCTCTTCTGCGTCACCGAGAGGACCTTCCCCCCCTCGATATACTTGCGGAGGTACATCGAGTATCCGGATGGGTTCTTCGGAGCCGGGGGGAGGCGGGGGACCATGTGGGCACGCCTCCCGATCTCCACGAAGAAGAGATGGCGTGCCTTATTCTCGCCATTGAGCCGGAACCCGAAGTTCATGGTGTCATATTGATAGATCTTTCCGATCCAGAGAGGAAGATGGCTCTTCATCTCCGCGGTCAATGCGGTGAGATCAAGTCCGCTCATCCCCTGTTTTGTCGCCATGATAATACCAAGATACATAAGATGCGAAGACTAAAAAATACTCCACTGGTGCATTATGAGTAAAAGTTCAAAGGAGAGGCGTCAGATGAAGCGGGATCCAAAGGATACTCCCGTGGAGAAACAGGATCCAAAGGATCTCCGTCCCGATAATGAGGGTTCAGAGGAGGATCAGCCCGAGACGACTGAGCCTGCCGAGACGAAGGCGGTAAAGAAGGATCCACATGCGAAGCGCCTCGAAAAGAAGGAGCAGCATATCAAGCGGGTGAAGAGGACCCTCATCGCCTGTATCATGGGTTTCTTTGCCGGTGTCCTCTCCTTCCTCCTTGGCGGGGTGCCTGACGCCGCGGGTGTCCAGCCAAACACCTTCCTTGCCATCCTCCTTCTGATGGCCGGTATCGTCTTCCAGAAGCATATCTTCATGCTGATCGGCATTGATCTCGAAGAACTTGGGAAGAAAGACTGGTTCTACCAGGGATTCATGACATTTGCCCTCTGGATTATTACCTGGACGATCCTCCTGACCACAAGTATCCTCTGATCTGCCATGCGAATTGCTGTTGTCCACCGGGATCGGTGCCACTCGAAAAAATGTGGGACCGAATGCATCATCTATTGTCCGCGCGTCCGAACCGGTGATGAGACGATCATCATCGGGGGGGATGATAAGGCCGAGATCTCAGAAGAGCTCTGTGTCGGGTGTGGTATCTGCATCAAGAAATGCCCGTTTGATGCAATTGATATCATCACTCTCCCCGTTGAGCAGGAGTTTCCAACCCACCGGTACGGAAAGAACGGGTTCGTTCTCTATGGCCTGCCAATCCCTGTCGAAGGGAAGGTCTCCGGGATCCTCGGTGCAAACGGGATCGGGAAGAGTACCTCTGTTGCCATCCTCTCCGGCCAGCTCCAGCCAAATCTCGGCGGAGAGACCGGGGATGCAGGGTCATGGGATCTCATCCTGAAACAGTATGCCGGGACCGAGCTCTTCGATTACATCAAGGCGGTCTCTGAAAAAGGTGTGAAGGTCGCCGTCAAGCCGCAGTATATCGACGGTATCCCGAAGGTCTTCAAGGGGAAGGTCGGGGATCTCCTCAAACGGACCGACGAGACGGGCCGGCTTGATCAGTATATCCGGGAACTCTCCCTTGAGAATGTCCTTGATAAGAATGTCGATACCCTCTCCGGCGGAGAACTGCAGCGAATCGCCTTTACCGCCTGCCTCTCCCGCGAGGCCGACTTCTACTTCCTCGACGAAGTGACGCCGTTCCTTGATATCTACCAGAGGATGGCGGCGGCCCGGCTGATCCGTGCACTTGCGGCAACGCGGCCGGTGATGATCGTCGAGCATGATCTGGCGATCCTCGATCTCCTCGCCGATACCGTTCATATAGGATACGGAAAACCTGCGGTCTTTGGTATCATCACCCGCCCAAAAGGGGTCCGTGTCGGGATCAATCAGTACCTTGAAGGATTCCTCCATGAGGAGAATGTCCGGTTCCGGGATCACCAGGTCGTCTTTGAGACGCGATCCCACAATAAGACGGTTGACCGTGAGACGCTCCTCTCCATCCCCTCGATGAGGAAGAGCTTCCCCGGCTTTTCACTCACGATCGATGGCGGCGATATCAGGCGGGGGGAGGTCCTCGGGGTCGTCGGGGCAAATGGTATCGGAAAGAGTACCTTTGCAAACCTCCTTGCCGGTGTCTATGAGCCGGATGCCGGATCCGGGAAGATGGAACGGACACTGAAGGTCGCCTATAAACCCCAGTACATCAAGGCGGGATCCGATGCGACCGTCGAGGAGCTCCTCAGGGCTGCGACCAGGCGGTTTGACACCTCGTACTACCAGCATGAGATCATCGAGCCGCTGATGCTCGGCCCGATCCTCCAGTCCCCTGCCGATACCCTCTCCGGAGGAGAGCTTCAGCGACTGGCCATCGCCCTCTGCCTCTCCCAGGATGCGGATCTCTATATTCTTGATGAACCGAGTGCCCACCTTGATGTGGAGCAGAGGATGAAGTCCGTTCGGGTCATCAAGCACTTTGCTGAAGGAAAAGAGGTGGGTGTGCTGGTCATCGACCATGATATGTATATCATCGATATGCTCTCTGAGCGTCTTCTCGTCTTTGAAGGAGAACCAGGGAACCGGGGTGCCGCATTTGGTCCCTTTGGGATGCAGGACGGGATGAACCGGTTCCTCGGCAACCTGGGGATCACATTCAGAAGAGATAAGAGCGGACGGCCGAGGATCAACAAGGTGGGATCCTTCCTTGACCGGGATCAGAAATCACGGGGCGAGTATTATTACGCAACCCCGGATGATGAATAATTTTTTTTATAATTCCGAGCAGTTTCCGTCGGCACGCCGGATTCTGATCTCAAAGCCATCTGCGGGGCAGTAATAGACCGTACGGCCCTTTGTCCCGCCGATATCCTCTCCCTTGACTGAGATCCCGTTCTTCTTCAGGAGCTCCCTGATCGCCTCGACGTTCCGGAGGCCTATCGAGAGGTTTCCACTGAAGTTGGCAAACATCTGGGCTCCGCCGACCAGTTTCGCCTGAAGGGTCTTTGGTGTACAGCCCTTCTTTGAGAGATCCTTGAGAAGGATCTCAACTGCTGTATCGGCGTACTTCCCCGGCCGATCACGCTTGCCTCCGCTCTCAGGAAGCATAATATGTGCCATGCCGCCGATGCCAAGACGGGTGTCATGGAGAATGAGGCCGATGCAGGACCCAAGACCGATGGAGGTCATCGGCTCTGTTCCGACATAGTAATCTCCGATACCAATGACGATCGCCCGTGGATCGCTTCGAGGGGGATTTCTGTCCATCCAGGGATTCTCCGATCGCTTAGCTATGGGCATTGAGCAGTTTGTCCATCATTTCAAGTATCTGCGAGAGTGTGTGTATCTCAGGGAGCATCAGGAGATCCCCGTTGATCGCATACTGGTCGCAGACCAGTTTGGTATGGAAGAAGACGACCTCGTTGACATCACAGGCGACCTCGACAAGCAGCTGCTGGATTGCGGCATGCCCCATATCGATGACGAGAACTGGCGGGGAGGGGAGCATCACGACCCCGAGGAGCTCGGCGGTGGCGTCAAGGAAGGCGGAGACCATGATATTGCCGATCTCGTTGAGTGCACTCTCGTCCATCTCGTTGATCTCGCGATCCTCATCGGCCATCCCGAGCATTGTGTTCGTCATCCGGATGGCGGAGTGGAGCGGCATGAGGAATATGACATATCCTGCCTTCTCTATCTCCCCCTGCATCTCAAAGATTGCGAGTGCCGAGACCTCATCGGTGACATGCTTGTAGATATCGGCGAGATCGACGATCTCAACCGACGGGACGGTCATCTCAATCTCCCCCATCAACATCTGTGAGAGGGACGTTGCTGCATGGGAGGCTCCAATGTTTCCAAGTTCGCTTAGCGCATCCAACTGGGCGGGTGTCAGGACTGTCATACTATTACACCATTGTATTTACATCTAGTACCGGAACGACATGACCATCTCCAAGGATGGTGATGCCGGAGATTCCACGGGTCACCCCGATGATGGAACTGAGTGGCTTGACCACCACCTCCTGCTGGCCTTCGACAAGGTCAACGGCGATGCAGCTCTTTTTGTTGTCATACTGCACCACGACAAGGATCTCGGTCTCTTCGGAGAGGCCGAACATATCCTCAAGCATATGGAGGGGGAGGACTTCATCCCTGAGGAGGATGGATTCCTGTCGTCCGATACGGTGGATATTCTCTCTTCTCATACTCGCCACCTCAACGATGGCGCTGATCGGAATTGCGATTCTTCTGTTGTTGAGCCTGACGATCATCACCTCGACGATCGCCATCGTCGGGGGAAGGAGGAGTTCAAACGTCGATCCTCTCCCCTCATGGGATGTGACCCGTATCGTTCCCTTCAGTGACTCGATAGCACCCCGCACAACATCCAGGCCGACACCGCGTCCGCTGATGTCGGTGATGGCATCTGCTGTGCTGAAGCCTGCATGGAAGAGGAGGTTGATCGCCTCCTCTTTCGTCAGCTGATCAGCCTGATCCCGGGTGAGGATCCCCTTCTCTATCGCTTTTGCCTTCACCTTCTCAACATTGATCCCGCCCCCATCATCCCGGAGCTCGATGATGACGTTGTCACGGTCGCGGCGTGCTGAGAGATGGACGAGCCCTTTGGCAGGTTTACCGGCGGCAATCCTCTTCTCCGGAGGCTCGATCCCATGATTGACGGCGTTTCTGATGAGGTGGAGGAGGGGGTCGTTTAACCCGTCCATCACGCTTCGGTCAAGTTCTGTCTCCCCTCCGACCATCACAAACTCAACCTCCTTCCCATCGTAATGGGCTGTATCCCGCACGACACGGGGGAGGCGGTTGAAGATATGGTTCAAGGGGATCATCCTGATATCCATCATCAGGATCTGGAGATCAGAGACGGATCGGTCGATCATCCCGATCGCCTCCTCCATCTCTTTCATTCTGTTCTTCTCTGCGATCTGTTTGAGCCTGCCACGGTTGATGACGAGATCCTCGATCAGGTTCATCATCCGGTCAAGCTGCTGGATATCGACCCTGAGATTCTTGATCTCCCGGTTCTTCGTCTCCGCTTTCTTCGGCGCCTTCTCCTCCGGACCGGGAGCGGCCATATCGTTTTGTATGGGCGTTTTTGGAGCGGCTGCCTCTTCGGCGATCACCTCGACGGATCTGATCTCGGGGACCAGTGCCGCCCTCTTCAGTGCCTCGGGGTCGCTCCCGGTCCTGATCTTCAGGTGAAAGACCGAGTCGAAGTTTCCGTCCTCGATCGCCTCACGCCCGGGATCAGTAGCGATGATCGCCCCCATCTCCTCGAGCCGCTCGATCGCGATACAGGCACGGAGTCCACGCATCGCTGACTCTTCATCAACCGAGATGAGGATCCGATAGACGGGGAGATCCGGGTCCTCGCCTATGAAGGTGACGGAGGCGATCTCGGATCCCTCAGCCGCAGAGGTGAGCGCCTCTTCTCCTGCATCGCTTGCGATCTCGATGGTGATCGTTCCATCAAATGAATCACCATCCCCTTCAAGGACGGCAAGCGGGGGTTCGGTCATGATGATGGTGCCGAACTGCTCAAGGTTGCCGATGGCGATGAGCGCCCGGACATCCTTCATCTGGGAGGCGTCATCGACGACGATCCTGATCCGGTACCTGGGAAGCCCGGCCTCAACAGGCGGCTCCGCATCCTGTATCTCCAGAACCGGGTCCTTCTTCTGGCCGGCCGGTATCCCGGAGGCTTTGAGTGCTGCCACCAGCTCATCGACATCAGCAGATGAACTGTCCCCCCCCTCCTCGATATCGTCGATCATCTCCTCGATGAGATCGACGGTCCGGAGGAGGAGATCCATCAGCCCCTGGGTGACCTCGACCTCCCTGTTCCTGATCGCCTGGAAGACATCCTCCATCGCGTGGCAGAGGTGCTCCATTGTGTCAAAGCCCATCGAGGCAGAGGCTCCTTTGAGGGTATGTGCCGCCCGGAAGATCTCATCGATCGCACCGGGATCATCTCCCCCCTCAAGGATGAGAATGTTCCGTACTATCACCTCATGGTTTTCCCGTGACTCTGCCACAAAGAGGCCCCGGTACTGTTCAAACTCTGACTCGACCATCTTCTCTACCCTCCTATCTGCCTGACTGCCCTGTGGATCTCAGATGCCATCCTCCTCAGGGGGATCGTCTCCTCCACCGCCTTATGCTCCAGTGCTGAACGTGCCATCCCGTAGACGAGGCATTCATCCTCGCGGACGACGAAGGTCCGCCCCCCTGCCCCCTTCACCGCAAGCATGCCTGCTCCTCCGTCACTCCCCATACCGGAGAGGATGACGGCGACGATCCGTTTCTGGTAGATCTGTGCTGCAGAGACGAATGTCTTGTCCACCGCCGGCTTGACGCCATGGATCGCAGGGCCGCTTGCATGGACGACCTTGCCGGCGATCGTTCCCGGGAATGAGGGGGCATTTGTCACGATGGTGTGGTATCCTGCTTTTGAGAGGAGGATCCGGTTTGTATCTATCAGATCCCCGTTCTCCGTCTCCTTCACCGGGAGGGGGCAGATCCGGTTGAACCTCTCCGCAAGCGCGGCAGTGAATCCGACCGGCATATGCTGGGTGATGATCACCCCTGCACCGAGATCTGCGGGGAACATCGAGAGGAGTGTGTCGAGCATCTGCGGTCCCCCGGCGGATGATCCGATCAGAACAAGGGTATCTGACCTCTTTGTATCCCCGGTGGCCGGTTGTGGCCGGGATTTTGGGATCTCCTGCGGCATCGAGGCGAGATGCTTGATCTTGGATCTGATCTCCTGGCCGATATCCCGGACCTTCCGGATGTCGGTCGGCTTTAAGAGGAAGTCTGCTGCTCCAAGACGGATCGCCTTGAGGGTCATATCGGCCCCTTCGGATGTGAGGGAGCTGAGCATGATCACCTTCGGCTGCCTGTCAGGATGGAACCGCCTCAGTTTTTTGAGGACCTCGATCCCGTCCATCCGGGGCATCTCGATATCGAGGGTGATAACATCGGGATTGAGCCGCTCGATTTTGGCAAGTGCATCTATCCCATCGACGGCTGTACCGACGATCTCGATCTCGGGATCACGGCCGATGATATCCTTCAGAATCGTCCGCATAAAGACGGAGTCATCGACGATCAGGAGAGATACCATATATCACGACGCAAGCACGTTCTTTACTTCATCAAGTACCTTCGGAGCCTGGAACGGCTTGACGACATAGCCCCGTGCCCCGCTCTTTATTGCGAGCTTCACCATCTGCTCCTGGCCGACGGCGGTGCACATCACAACCCTGGCACCGGGATCCATCTTCTTGATCTCCTTGAGTGCCTCAATACCATTCATCTTCGGCATGACGACATCCATCGTGACGAGATCAGGCTTCAGATCCTGGTATTTTGCAACGGCTTCGGTACCATCCGCAGCCTCTCCGACGATCTCATGGCCCCCGGAGAAGAGGATGTTTTTGAGAAGCGTTCTCATAAACATCGTATCATCGACGATTAAAATTCTACCCATTCAGCATCCATCCATTTATTAGTGTCCGATTATATATAGAGATATCTTCCCCTTCTGCAACCGCAATCAATTCGTACCGGATTTCGTGGCTTCTGTGATGTATCTGACCCCTTTTGCGGTCAGGTGGATCTCACGCCGGATCTCCTTGACCTCGGCCATATTCAGGTTGATCAGTTTGTCATAGATCCGATCGATATCCTTGAATTTGAGTTGCAGCATGTTCTGGATCGTGGATGAATCCATCCCGGAATAGACGAGCATCGCGATCTGCTGATCCATCGAGTCGAGATCCGCCCCCTCGACCGAGAGGCCTGCGGTGATCTCGGAGAGGAAGCTGTAGAGGATCTGCAGTGTCGAGAGCTGGGTGAGGACGAAGCTTGATACAAGCCCCTGATCCTCAAGGTGATCGATTCTGACGACATCCTGCTTCTTCTCATCGACCTCCCGCTTCGTCATCTCGATGCCCGAGACATCGGTGAGCGGGATACAGATCTGCTTGTTCTGGGTGACAAACCAGATGTCGCTCTTGAGGACCACGATCGCACCCTTCTCCCAGACGGCGTTGGTTATCAGCACTCCGCCACGGATCGCAGGGGACATGAAGAATGCCATCAGCCGGTAGGCGCTGCATTTCATCAGGATCCTGTGTTTGATGACGAAGAGGACCTTCTCAACGGATACGAGCCGAATCTCGGTTGCATTCTTCAAAATGATCGTGAGGGTGTTCTTCTTCTCCTGGAGATCGACGATGCTCTTCAACGGGATCGTCTGGCTCACCGGAGCCGGGATGATGATCTGCTCATCTTCAAGCGATATCTTACAATTGATCCATCCGTCATTATGCCGGATCTTCACAGGTGCTTCTACCATTCTCCTTCACCATCCTCGTTCTTATGCCTCTGACTCCTGGGCGGGCTCCTCGTCCTTCCTGCCGCCAAGCTGTCTGACCACCATCTCAAGCTCATCCTCAAGCTCTTCGGCGCGGACATCAACATCCTTAAGATCCCGGACGAGGCTGAGGTCAAGTTCTTTCTTGACGGTCTTGACATCACCTTTGAGGGCACTGAGGATATCCATATCGCTCCCCCCGCCGAGTGCCCCAAAGTCCGGTACCTTCTGTTCCTGATCGGGTGTGAACTGGTAGCCTTCATTGGCCGCGATAACCGTTTGCGGCTGCTCCTCCTCCTGATCCTCTTCCTCCTCCTCATCGGTATCAGGGGCTGCCGGGGTGCTCTTCTCCGGATCGGCATCGATATCGCCTATCTCATCGAGATCCTCATCGATCTCAAGGCTATCGAGATCCATCCCGGTTGAGAGTTCATCTGCATCGAATGCCTCATCATCCAGCGCCCCCTCCTGCGCAAGGATGGCGGCAGCATCATCCATGAATGAGGCGGATTCGGGATCGAAGGATACCCCCTCGTCACTATCGGGATCAGGGAGTGGAGCGTCCATCTCCATCTCGCCGTCAAGTTCTGCGAAGACGTCATCATCAAGCTCGTCAAGGGAGATATCTCCGAATACATCGTCGGCTTTGTCACCGGATCCCTGCTGTACACCGGATGCCGCGATCGCCCCGGCTGCGGCAAGCGCCTCGTCACGGGGAGATGCCTTCCCCGGTGTCCCACCAGGCCCGGAGACGGCAGGTGCGGCCTCCTCCTTTCTTCCCGGGCGGAGCCGGGCGAGGCGCTCCCGAAGCCCTCCAAAGAGGGGTTTCCTCTCTGTTGCGGGAGTTGCCGCCACCGGCGCCTCCTCTTTCTTTGAACGCCTGAACCGGGCTTTGACTGCGCCTGCAGCCCGCCCAAGGGGTGCGGCCGCAGCCTCAATCTTTTGGAACCCCCGGTAGAAGGAGGGCATCTTCTCCTCAAATTTCTCCCGCCAGCCAGGACCCGGAGGGATCTCCGGCTCGTCTATCTGTTCTTCTGCCTTCGCCCTCCTCAGACGGAGATCCGAGAGAGTGAGCGCCCCGGTCAGGAAGAGGAGGAAGACGCCGAGGACGAATGTCACAAGCAGGATGTAGATGACCGGAAGCTGGACAAAGACAAAGAATGTTCCGATGCTGACCGTTCCCAAGAAGAGGATTGCCCTCCGTACTGAATCTTTCATTATAATACTCCTCCTCCTGTTGAAACAAGCCCTTCCATGCTGAAGAAGACCTCAATAACCGGCGGGATCACCATGAAGAGCACCCCTGTGATGAAGAGCATCAGGGCTGCAAAGGGATAGGCGACACTTCTGTCCCCTCCGACGGCAAGTTTTGCGACGATGACGTTTGATATGCAGATGATGATGAGGATATTGACAACATACGCCCCGACGATCGCCTCGGGGAAGTCGACGAATATCCCAAGGGATCCTCCGCCCATCCCGCCAAGCGGTGAAGCTGTTGATTCAGAAAGTGCAGCGGATGCTGCATCAAAGGTCCCCATCACCTCGGTGATGGCACGGGAGAGGGTGACCAGGATCTGATAGAGTGCAATGAAGATGCCGGCCATCGCCGCATGCATCGGAACCAGCAGAACGATGAATCCCATGCTGATCATCTCACGCTTCTTCCTCATCAGCACCTGCTCAAGCATGGAATCGGCGACGACTGTTCCGATCTTCTTTGAGTCCCCGCCCATATTGACGGTATCACGGAAGATATTTAAGTACTTGTAGATGAAGTTGCTCCCACATTCGCCAACGAACTTTCTCCATGAGAGCTCTTCATTTAAGCCGAGGTTGAGCTTTGAGAAGACGGAGAGCATATGCGGCGAAAGGTTCACCATCGACTTTTTGTCGATCTCAGCGAGTGCCTGGGACATGGTTCCCCCCTTCCCTCCCATGATTGACCCGACACCACGGATGAAGTTCGGAAACTCCTCATCGCGGGCGATGACATTTTTGTTGTCGATATAGGCAAGAATACCAAGCGGGGCGAGCATGATGCCAACAAGCATGAAGATGACCCCTGCCTGGACCCCTGCTGCCCATGTGAGGAGCCATGCAGCCACCGTTACCGGAAGGACGATCTTCTCCATCCGGGCGATCATCCCCTGCTCTTTTGATAACCATTCCTCAGATTTATACACACGCTCATCAGTTGGCACAGTCTGAAACATCGTACCTATTCCGAAGAGGGAGATGAGGATGATGATCCAGTAAGTGATCGAGAGCGTCTCCTTCACCTCGCCCGGTGAATAGATCGCAACCGAGATCATGATAGTGACGGCAATAACGACCGCAGAGAGGAGCATCGCGATGTAGGCATCCCCCCATTTCTTCAGGAGCTCAAATCCGCTGTCCTGGTTGTTTCTGAAGATCTCCATCGATGAGGAGATCTCACCGTCAAGGAAGTCCTCGTCAGGCACCCCCGACTCCATCGAGTTTGCAAACCTGTTGAGGAGTGTTCGGAGGACATCATTATCTGTCCTTTCTGCAACAATCGATAGTGACTGAACATAGCTGTACCCCCAGCGCTTGACGAAGAACTCCACCTTCCTGATGGCTCTGGCGGGGGCATACTCCTTCCGTTCAGCAGTGGCCGCAAAGATCTCGGGACGCGAGGCACGGGCGATGGCAAGCGAGTTCATATAGGTGACCATGAAGAGGATATCAGAGACCATCCTCCGCTCTTCAAAGACCCGGTTGATCCTGTCATAGATCTTCCCAAAGAGATCCTCAAATGGGAGTTTGCCATTATTGCTCTCGCGGAGACGGTCAACAACATTCTCAAACATCTTAATCCTTCCCGACCTCGATCTTCAGGAGTCCCTGTTTCCTGACCTTCGTCAGCATATGAAAGAGATCATAATATCGGACGTATCCTGACTGGTGAAGCCTCTCGAGAATCTTCGCACGTTTATCGATCTCAAGATAGATGTCGGCCTTCCTCCGCTCCGGGATACCAAGCATCGTTGCGATCTTGTACTCAAGGAGGTAGCTGATCCCTCTGGCATTGAAGGTAAAGGTATCCGTCACCGGCTCCCAGGAGAATGCCTCGATGAACGAGAAGCCCTGCGTCTCCGGATCATAGCCGACGAGCTCTGATACCGAGAGGATACGCCTGACGGTCTCCCCGCTTGGCCGCTTCACTGCGCTCTGGATAACAACGAGATTTAAATTGTCGACGAAGGTCTTTGGGATCAGGATCGGATCTCCTGTGAGACGCTGGATCAGCTTTTCGACAGTCGCAGCATGAAAGGTGCTCATCACCGGGTGGCCGGTCTGCATTGCACCAAAGGCGATCGCACCCTCGACACCACGAATCTCTCCGACAAGGATCTGGTTCGGGCGCTGACGGAGTGCGGCACGCAGGAGGTCAAACATCGTCACTTCGGATCCTTCACCCTCTCCCTTGCCTTTTCCTTTGGCGACCTCCCGGGTCCAGTTCCGGTGCGGGATGTTCAGTTCCGGGGTATCCTCGATGGTGACGATCTTATTCTCAGGTGGCAGGAACGCAGTGATGGCATTGAGGGTGGTTGTTTTTCCGGATGCCGTCTCCCCTGAGACAAAGAGGGACATCCCGTACTCGACCATGATCCAGAGATATGCTGCCAGCATATAGTCGCAGCCGCCACCGGAGATGATGTTTAAGATTGAGAGCGGCTCCCCCATCGCCTTACGGATGGTGAAGTTGCTCCCGTGTTTGCTGATCTCGGTTCCATAGACGATGTTAATACGGGATCCATCAGGAAGGGTGGCATCGACGATCGGTGAGCGGTAGGTGATCGGGTGCTTGATCCGTTCAGCCATCTTCAGGACGAAGAGGTCAAGTTCATCTGATTTTTTGAATTCGATGACCGACTTCAGGCCTTTAAAGATCTTATGCTCGATGAAGATGGGGCCTACCCCGTTGCAGGAGATATCCTCGATGTATCCGTCTGAAAGGAATGGTTTTAGGATCCCCATATCGACCTTGTCACGGATGAGCAGGTACTCAAGTGCCGTGTATTGTGCCTGGGTAACGATCACCCTCCCATCTGCCGTCTGCGGGATGTCAGGGAATTTCATCTTTGAGGAATCTTTCTTTGGTTCCCCGATATCCTTCTGGAGGAAGTCGATGATCTTGTTTTTAAGAGAGATGGCGGCCTCTGTTGCCTGTTCGGTGATTACCGGGCTCTCTCCTTCACTTCTGATTGTGGTGATCTCCAGGAGAAGCTTCTTGAGGATATCACTCCGTTCCTTCTCAGTCACGGGATCATAATCGAGGGCATCGAGGAGATCGATCAGCTTGCATTCGATCGCCGGCATCAGGTAGTTGACACTGTGCAGGAAGGAAGGCTCAATCGGGATATAGTACTGGCGGACATCGTCGGGGTCCGGGAGGATATGGACGAAGACCCCTTTGCCGGCGGGATAGATGACGTTTGGGTTCTCCATCCCCTTCAGATCCCCTTTCAGCTCGGGGAGGAAGAGGGGCATCCCGTAGATATCCACCGGGAAGATGAGGAGGTATTCAAGGAGGTGCGGACTCTCGCGGACGTACTCCCTGGCGTTCTCAGGGAGCATCCTGTACAGTGCGGATGACTCGAGATCGCCTTCATAGATCCCTTCGACATCTGTTGTCTGGGGCTGAAAGGGGAGGGTTACGTCGATTGAGAGTGATGATGCCATACGTTATACCCGTGCAAAGGACATCGGAATGATCTTCATGCCGTACCCCGGGTGCACCTCAAATGATACCAGGTTTCCGGTCGTCTTCCGTGCACCCCGGACTTTTCCGACCTCCATCACCATCACATACTTGTCGCCGATGAGCGCCTTCTTCATCACAAGGTGGGCATCGCAGGTTGACCGGATGCGGACGAGGGAGTCTTCATCGAAGGCATAGGTGTGGAGTGTGATCAGGATGGTCTTGCCATTGTCAACAAGGGTCTTGCAATTGGTGAAGAAGGTGAGGACCATATCGGTCGATGCATACTCTGAGAAGAGAGTGAGCGAGTCGATGATGATCACCTCTGCCTTGCTCTGCTGGATATGCCTGATGAGCCGCCCGAGGATCCCCTGCATATCCTTCTCATCCCAGTCGAAGCCGACGACATGGAGGGGGAAGACCCGGAGGTACCCCCAGGCATAGTACTGGGAGATGTCAAGGCTCATCGACTCCATCTGGTTTAAGAAACTCTTGACGGTATTCTCGGTGGTGAAGAGGTCAACCCGGAAGGAGTTCTTCATCGCACCCCAGGTGATCTGCTGGGTGATGACGCTCTTGCCGGTGTCGTTCTCCCCCTCGATGAGGGTCATCGAGTAGAGGGGGAGGCCGTCGGCTATCTTCTTGTCGATCTCCGGGTTCCCGGTGGAGAGGATCTCCTTTCCGGTATCCAGATGAAGATCCTCATCAAGGACCTCTTCTTCCTCGTCATCGTCGTATATATTCTTCATTCTTCCTCCTTCAGAGATAGCTCGATGCAGTAATCCCGTTTGGTGTTGCGACCTTCACCCATGAGGGACTGGCAACACCGGAGATATCTATGCTCATATTCAGGGACTCCCCGGGATCGAGGAGGCCGGGGTTGATGCCATCGGGGGTGATTGTCCCCTCCTGTATCCAGGATGCCCTGACCATTTGTGTGAACAGATCATCTGAGAGGTAGACATCCATACCTTCGGGCTTCGGATCGATGATGGTTGCTCCGTCATTTGTTATGAGGAGATAGAGCCGATCGTCAGTTAGCGTATACTCTTCGATGGCGATGGATGTACGAATGGTGGTCACCTGAACCTCTGTCATCTCACGCTGGGCGTTCATCACCGTCTCTGCGGTGATAAGGGTCGCGCCCACGAGGAGATATGCCACAAGGAGCAGGAGGAAGACTCCGACGACTGCCCCGATCAGATTTGCGATCGCCATACATGCCCCTCAGACTGCAGCAAATTCAGTGCTCCTTCTGACACCGTTTGGGAGGACTACCTGGAAGACGATCCTGTCTCCTGAGCCGACAACTCCACCGTTGGCGATGATCTCAAGCGTCTCCCCCCGATCCCAGAGTCCGTTTCCATTGTCGTCATGGAGTATGAATTGCCATTCCCCGGCATCCGGGACTCCCCCCTCCACATGTGTCAACCGCTTGTATTGCCCGGTTTTGCCAAGGAAGATATCGAACCTGGGGATGAGATTCTCCTGGATAGGGTTGACGCCGGTGTTCTTGATCCAGATATAGGCGACATCATCATCTGAATGGAGGACGGTATTGATGATCCTGATATCGGTCCGCATCCGGTCGTCCATCTCATGCGATCCCGCAACGAAGGTCTCCGATGCCTGGTAGATCGAAGGAAAGATTGCATTGACGAGGACACCTGCCGCTATGATTGCGGTAACCAGAAATATGGCAGTGACAAATGTCTCCGAGGTCATGGTGTCTTATCTGTCTGAGGGGGCGGGTTTCCTGATGGTCTTATATTTTATCGATCAGGTGCGCCCACTCCTCCCCGATCTCTTCTCTCTTCGATAGCCCGGATTTCTTTGAAAGACCCTTCTTCGAATCCCGCTCCATCATCACGGCGATCATGTCGCGATCGAGTGAGGTGTCGTCGGGTTCCATGATTCGGTTAAGAATATAGAGCTCTGAGACGAACTCGTCTGCCCCGACCTCATGCTCCTCGCCGAGTGAGGCGGGCATGATCCGTGCGATCTCTTTTACCTCGTCTGCCGCCTCCTTGGTGATGTACCCGATGGAACGGTAGCTGTCGAGCATGATATCAAGCCGATCATGGCCGTATTTCGTGATGGCGGCCTTCGTCCAGTTGAAGAGATGATAGACTTTCTGGAGGCAGAGCTTCTCATCACCGGACTCTTTCTTCTGGCTGGCAGACGGGGTCTCCGGCATCATCGGGTTTGGCAGCTGGGGGAGGGGAGGGGCAGGCTGTGCCTCAGGGTAATCGTCAGTCTCAGGTCTCTTCTTTGATCTCTTCGGCTTCTCCTCCTCTTCAAGCTCCACCATCTCGCGGAACTCAAAGAGCTCTGCCACCCTCGCCTCAAGCTCTTCGAGGCGGGCGGCATCGTCTGCGGTGAGGCCGGCGATCACCTCGCCGCCCCCCCCCTGTGCAAGGACGGTCAGGGGGTTGTCCCCCTCGTTGAGCCGCTCCCTGATGTCGATCAACAGCTTCTTGATCGACTTTTTGAGGAGCTCCACCTCCCGCTCCAGGTTCTGCAGTTTCACCTCGGGATCATCGGCGGAGGCGCTCGCCAGAATGCTGTCGACCTGAGACTGATCTACTGCCATAGATATATTATTGTTTCGTATGGGTAATTAAATATTTGGATTGGTATTGTTCCAGAATAGCGTACCTTTTCAGAAAAGTAGGGTGATGGCATGGTTCATACGGCATCCGGAAGAATGGCATGGATGGAGTGGATTCCGATGCGTGCCGATGTGGCAGAGCGTGCTCCCCAGTTGCTCAGAGGAGAAGAAAAAAAGTGGTTGTTTGGTTTACCTGAGAACGTTCACCGGGTAGATCGATGCTGGAACTGTCCGGATAATGGTTGTCAGTGCCCCAACCTCGGGTTGCATGGTTATTGTAAACCGGGTATTTGGTGTTGCTGAGGTTGGCACCTTCATCTCAAGGAGGAACTTCTCTCCCGGTCTGAGTACTCTGTCCTTAGGCTCGTTGATAGCGGTATCTCTGTTCTCAACTCTTTTGATAACCCACCCAGTATCAGGTGTTTCCCCATCAATTAAAGTTGCTGTAACGGATTTATCATTATTAAATGTTATTTGATGTCTCGCTGTTGCATCCGTATAGTGAACTCTCATAGCGGAGATGTTCATTGGCGACATGCCTGATGTCAGGCCAATGCTGAATCGAACTGTATCCAAATATGTTGCTCCAGTTTGAGCAATTCCATACACATCGCCGACAACTTCAATGCTGGATGATGCCTGGCCGATACCTGTGTGAACAACCTCCTGGCTCTTCTGTGCAGTGAAGAATCCTGCACCGAGCATCACATATGAGAAGACTGCGGCGACGACGACGAAGGCGATCAGGACGATAGCAGCTTCAAGGCCGGTAAATGCATTATCATTTCTTCTTTTCATCATAATCACCTTCAGTAGACCTCATAAAAAGCGTTCTTCCCAAATGAGAGTGGTGCAAACCGGGTAATCGGGAGTGCAGCTCCGGTTGAGGGTTTCACTTCAATGGTGAACGGGAGATTTGCTTTTATATTTCCGACACTAGAGCCGGTTATCGTAATTTCCGCTATCTCCCCCCGCTCAAGGAGATCGTTGTCATTAGCGTTGTGCTTACTCATATCAACAGCAGCATCATTTAATGTCAGATCATCAATGCTTGTCTGAGTGGAGACTGTATAGGTCACCCTCTTCATGTCAACCGGCATCCCGCCTGCAGCAAGGATAAGTGTAAAGGCCACACTCTTCACTTGTGAATCAGTGTTTGTTTCTAGAATAACCGGTCCGGAGACCTCCATATTCGTACCAGCCTGTCCGATAGCGGAGTAGACCGTCTCCTGGCTCTTCTGGGTTGTGAAGAACCCTGCGCCGAGCATAACATACGAGAAGACCGCAGCGACCACGATGAACGCAATCAGAACGATTGCGGCCTCAAGGCCGGTGAAGGCATCCTCATTTCTTCGTAACGTCATTTTCAATCACCTTTTAATGTTGAACGCTGGGTCTTCCCAACATTCTTACTCATCTTTGTATGTGCAATAATATATATAGGTATCTATCATACGGAGTTACATGAATCATTACGATTGCTTTTCTCTCCATGATAGTACTTATTGGAGGATCTTTAAAGCCGTGTATACAACAGGAGGTTTGCCAAATCATGGATAAACAGGATATCATGACATTCATCGGCGGGCTCGTCTTCGTGGTCATCATTGCCGTTGTTATCAATCCGATGGTCACCGGCGAAAGCCCTGATTTCAGCATTCCGCCGATGCCGGGCGCGGGGGAGCGCGGCCCGCAGGCGGTGGTGACCCCCCCGCCGACAGCAGTGCCGCTTGGGCAGATCAGTATCCCCCACCCGTCGACGGTTCAGGCGGCGAGTACCAAGGGTACGATGGCACAGGTCTGGGATGGCCAGCCGATCCGGCTTGGGTACGTCGATCCCGGCACCTATCACCTGACACGGCCGGATAGCTCGATCCCGGCACGGCGCCCCATCGAGACGGATGACCGGGAGGTGACCCTTCAGACATTTGCAACGATTGAAGGGCGGTGGAGCGGGGCATCCCAGGTGTTTGAGATCCCCTCCCCCCGGTGGGAGCTCTGGTACACTGTTAATCCATCGGTCCTCCCGACCGGATCCGGCCAGTCGGTCGGCTATCCCCGGTTCATCATCACCGTGATGGATGCCGAGGATCCAAACCGGGTCGTCCGTACCATCGACCCGGCAGGGGGCGGGATCATCGACGAACGACTCTGGAGCAACAACGATCCCCGCCCCTGGAAGGAGAGCTTCCTTGAAGGGGGACGGAGCTACTACCTGATCATCGAGAGCCGGCTCATCGAATCATATACAATAGAGGCGAAGGTCCCGGTGCAGTGAGTTGTGCTCGTGCTCTGTTTCCCTATCTAATCCACCACCTCCCTTCTTTTATTTTGCGAGACCTCATCACCCCGGAACGACCATATGATATGCTGGTCGTGTAAGGGAGCTACCTGCCCTTATTAAGATATATCAGTCACCTGGATCAGGGAGGAGTATATCTGCTCAATGACGGGTATCCAGAAGGGGTAGCCGTTGAATTTTGCCACCGAATACAGCACTGTCATCATGAGCTGCCACCCCAGGGGGATTGCAATGAGGATGGCGATAATCCCTATCAGATAGACCTGTGGGACCGGGTAATTCATCAATCTCAGGCTTAAGAGAATGAGGGCGATAGCAAGGCAGCCATAGATGATGAGGGTGAAGAATGTGGTATATCCGGCGTAAAGCCCTCCAAAAGGCTGCACTATGATCATTATGAAGAACAGGATCGCAGGGATCAGGAGAACAGAGATGAGCGTCGCAAGGGTAAGGGACCAGCGTTCATTAACGGTGAGGGTGCCCCGGAGCGCAAAAAGTGCAAGGAGACCTGCCGGGAGGTAGAAGGGCATCAGGTAGCGAATATCCGGAATAATCCCCGAATCATGGTTCAAGAGTGGGAGGTACTGAATGTATGCCGCCCATATTGCACATGCAATGAAGGCAAGTGTTCTGATCATCTGTCTGTCTATAGAACTGAACCGCTCACTATGGTGCCAGATCATGGCTGGTAATAGAATAATGGCAAAGACAACTATCGGAGAGACGGCGACAAGACTCATATTACCGGAAACCGGGGCGAATAGTATGCCAAAGAGATCTGAAAATAACGTATTGAATGTGAGATTAAAGTGGTGCGTTAGAACAGGGATGACGTCTTCGATACCTCCTGGATAGGGGATGGCCGAAGCGGATACTTCTCCACTCATGCTGGCGGCAATTACGTCCGTGGTGCTCTCAATGATTACTGGTGATCCCTCCCCGGAGACACCCGGGCTCACCCTTTCCTGATAATAGCCATGTGTGATCGATAATGTTGGTACAAGAGGATTGCCGGTGACAATGTAATTATTTACAAAAAATGGAATTGCCCCGAAAAATGTCCAGAGAGGGGTGAGTAGAATGCAGAGAACCCGATTTTTGGTTGATTGCCGAAAAGAGTCCGATACGATATGCATAGAAAAATAAGAGAGTACGCAGGCGATGAATACGGTGAATCCAAGCTCAGGACGCGCCCATGCAAGTAACCCAATTGCGATAAAAATGAGTGCGGCATCCAAATTTCTTTGCTTATAGGTATATCGTGCAAAAAACAGAATGACAGCAGTGATTAACGTTGCAACAAGGATATGGTCTTTTGCATCTGTTGCCCAGAAGATATAGGAAGAGCATGAAATACAAACAAGCGTTCCAAACAGGGCGTACCAGTCATCTTCAAAAATGCTTTTACAAATGAGAAATATCATAACTGCCATCAGGCTGAACAAGATATGATTTGTAAAGATTATCGCTGCTACTTCCCGCGGGGCATTCTCAGAGATAAAAGGAAAGGGGTTATATAGCCAGATATTTGCAAGAAGTCCGGCAAAGGCCAACCCGATTATTGGGATTGTTAACCTGATGCCTCTAAACTGTATTCGTTCAGGATAACGAATCTCGATTAAAAGTGCTATCAATACCGGCAAAATACTCCATAGGAGAATCACAGAGAACCGGAACTGATCTCCGAACAGATAAAAAAACTTCAGGGCAGGGAATGAAAGTAGAGGCAGCATTAAGGTGTATCCGAGAAGATTATTCCGAGCTTCGAAGTATGGTCCCGGGGTTCCATTTATAAAGACCCCATATTTGCCTTCATTAACGATCAGTTGCGTCCCTTCATCGAGCTGATGGAGCTGGTTAGCACTGATCCAACCGTCGTTGAGAAAAAGAGCAGGATTCGCAATTGTGATGATAAAGAAGAGTGCAAAGAGAAATACCAAGATCGAAAGTGTATGTTCCGAAAGGAACCATCCAATACTGTTCTCTGGGGCATGATTCGCCCTGGATGATTCATCTGAAGTTTTAGGATCTCTCCTTTCCTTTTGATTTTTTCTCTTTTGAATGGAATCTTTCTTTAATGTGGACATGCAGTTCCGCCTGATACCTTGGTTACTTCTGGTAACTACTGATTATATTTATTCATTGAAAGTTGTTATGTTTTCAAGTTTTTATTTTTTTTTCTCCACAGGCGGGAAGTCCCCTTGCGCAAGCTGGGGGTAGTTCACGTTGGGTTGTTTCATGGAGGAGTGAGGTATGGTTATTTGGGAATTGGGCTTGTCTGGATTGCCACGCAGAGTAATCAGCTTCTTTCCATAAAAACTAATCAGAATTCATAAATAAGGGAAAGATGTACATTGATATACCGGTATATGCAATGAAAAAAGGAATACCCGATATATCTGTCATCCTCCCTGCCTTAAATGAGGAGGAGACGATTGGTGAGTGTCTATCACGAATACAAAAGGTCTTCTCACATCTTCAGCTAGAGGGTGAGATCATCATTGCAGATTCCTCAAAAGACAGGACTGCTGAGATCGGGGAGTCTTTTGGGTGTGTGATAGTCCATCCTGAATCGATGGGATACGGCAATGCATATCTCGCAGCCTTTGCATTTGCGAAGGGGAGATATATCGTAATCGGCGATGCCGACAATACATATGATTTTTGTGAGATCCCAAAATTACTTGAACTGCTCGATGATGGTGCCGACTTCGTCATGGGGACGCGGCTGAAAGGTGATATTAAACCAGGTGCCATGCCTCCACTCCATCGGTATATTGGTAATCCCTTCCTCACCTGGCTATTAAACCAGCTCTTTGGAACCGATATATCAGATGCACATTGCGGGCTACGGGCAATCAGGCGGGAAGCGCTTGAAAGACTCAACTTGAAGACAGGAGGGATGGAGTTTGCTTCAGAGATGTTTATCGAGGCTGCAAAAGCCGGATTACGGATTGATGAAGTGCCGATCACCTACTGGCCAAGGGTTACACCTTCAAAACTGAGCAGTTTTTCTGATGGCTGGCGACACGTTCGTTTCATGCTTCTCTACCGCCCGCTCCCATTTATCGCTATTCCGGGCTTTGTTTTTGCGCTCCTGGGGCTTTTCATGATGGGGTTCTTTTATGTCAGAGGAGATGTCGAGACTTCGAATCTCCATTCCTTTATTCTTGCTTCTCTGGTATTCATTGGTGGATTACAGGCATTTCTTATGGGTTTGACAATTATGATGTACTCAGCTATTCATGGTTATAGTGATAAGAATAGCTTTATCAGAAAACTCATTAATTATCATAATTTGGAAAAGGAGCTTATACTTGGCATAATCCTGATGTTCGTCGGAGTGGCGATAGGGTATGGAATTGTTCATAATTGGGCTGCAACCGGCTTTGGTTCACTTTCACAGATCGCAAATGCAGTATGGTCCCTCACTTTTTTCCTCTCTGGCATGCAGATATTCTTTTCTGCCATCTTTATCAGCATGATGTTACTTGAACGTGGAAATGATGATGTATAAACTGGCAATCTCTGGTTTTTTCTTCGGTAACCTGAATGCCCACGCATACACATCTTAAAGAAGGAGACATTATAATCATGCACTCTCTCCTTTGTGTAAAACCATCGGATAGTACCCGTGCAATGAATTGGTTAATTGTGCTTTCTTCTGGATAGGATGATGAAAATCGCTTATGTGTATGACGCCATCTACCCCTATGTCCGCGGCGGTGCCGAGAAGCGGATATGGGAGCTTGCCACCCGGCTCGCCGCCCGCGGCCACGAGATTCATCTCTTCGGGATGAAATGGTGGAATGAGCCGGATACGGTGATCCAGCAGGGTGGTGTTACCATCCATGGTGTCTGCCCGGCTGAGCCGCTCTATGCAGGAGGCAGGCGGACTGCCGGCCAGGCGCTCCGGTTCGCCCGCTCGGTCTATCACCCGCTCCTGGCTCTTGGCAGGACCTCAGGGATTGATCTCATCGACTGCCAGAACTTCCCGTACTTCCCCTGCTTCTCTGCACACCGTGTTGCGAAACACCTTGGGATCCCCCTTGTGATCACCTGGCACGAGGTATGGGGGGAGTACTGGTACGAGTATCTCGGGCGGCGCGGGGTCTTTGGAAAGATCATCGAAGCAAGGGCGGCCGCGCTCCCCCACTATCCGATCGCCGTCTCGCCAATGACGGCTAGGGCGCTCGAAGGGCTCGGCATCACCGGAGATATCCCTGTTATTCCAAACGGGATCAATATGGGGCAGATAACAGCAGTTGTGCCGGCTGAAATGGAAGGAGGCGGCCCTGCGGCTTGTTATGGCCGCGGGGATGGCGGCCCTGACATCCCACAATCGGATATCATCTTCACCGGCCGCCTCATCCGGGAGAAGCATGTCGATCTCCTGATCCGGGCCGCCGCCCTTCTCAGGGAGGAGCTGCCCGGCCTCCGGCTTGCCATCATCGGCGACGGACCTGAGCGGCAGGCCCTTGAGCGGCTCACCCACAACCTTAGGCTGGAAGGCAGCGTCAGCTTCACCGGCTTCCTCCCCGACCATGACGCCGTCATCGCCGCCATGAAAGCGTCAAAAGTCTTCGTCCTCCCCTCAACAAGGGAGGGCTTCGGCATTGTGGCGCTGGAGGCAATGGCCTGCGGCCTGCCCGTGGTGACGGTAATTCATCCGCAGAATGCCGCCGCAGACCTGGTGGAGGATGGGGTGACCGGGTATCGCCGTCCGCTATCGCCGGAGGGGTTGGCAGAGGGGATCCGACTGTCTCTCTCTGAACGCGAACAGATGCAGGATGCCCTCCGGGCAGTGGCGGCGGAGTTTGAATGGAAGGGGATTCTGGAGCGGCTGGAGGGGGAGTACCGGGGGATGTGAGTGAAAAAAACCTATGAAAGCGATATTTGAAAAGTTTTATCTCATAAACAGGCGATTTTATCATACATATGCATGCAGGAACCTTCCCGGGGAATGATATGTGTGACCAGTACCCCTAATTCAGGAGCTATACAATGAGCTGGAATAATAAGAATGTTTTAATCACCGGTATCAGCGGTTTTGCAGGGTCCTATCTCGCCCGTCACCTGATTGATCAGGGTGCAGACATCTTCGGGCTTGTCCGCCGCCGGGCAGATGGCTCCCTTCCAAATAATATCAGGGAGAAGAATATTGCAAACAGCATCACCTTCATCGAGGGAAATCTGGAGGATATAACCGGGATGGCAACTGCACTTGATATCTCTGACCCGGATGTCATCTTCCATCTTGCAGCCCAGTCTTTTGTTCCCAGGTCTTTTTCCCACCCGATAGAGACCGCCCAGATCAACTCCATCGGGACCAATAACCTTCTTGAGGCGGTCAGATTGAAAGACTGTGATCCGAGGATTATTTTTGCCGGATCTTCCGAAGAGTACGGCCTCGTCTTCAGTTCAGAGGAACAGTACCAGCGGATGAAGGCTGTCCACGGCACCATCTACCCTGAACCGACCTCGATTCCGGAGGTGCCGATCAAAGAGACGAACCCGCTCCGCCCGATGTCCCCCTACGCGGTGAGCAAAGTCTATGGCGATCACCTGATGCGGAACTACTTTTATACATATGGCACAAAAGCGATCGTCTCACGGGCATTCAACCACGAAGGAGCGGGCCGCGGTATGATGTTTGTTACATCAGTCATCACAAACCAGGTGGCAAAACTCGTTGCAGGTGAGATCAAAGAGATTACCATCGGGAATGTGAATGCCTTCCGGGACTGGTCACATGTCATTGATACGATCCACGGCTACTGCCTGTTGGCCGAGAAGGGGCTGCCTGGGGATGTCTATAACCAGGGATCCATGCGGACGACCTCGGTTCTGAGCTATATTCTTCTCAGCCTTGAATCTGCCGGAATTCCGGTGGATAAAATTGAGACGGTGCGGAATAGCAAGGTTATCAGCGAACCGACGATGCGGGATTCATCTGCTGTCTTTGGAGTGCCATTTGAGAAGACGAAGGTCGATTCGATGATGCTTGCGGGTGAGATTGACTTTTCAGCTGAAGATGGCGGTATTACAGTCTATTCCGGTGCACGGAAGATACCGATCGTCTTCGATCCGGATCGGTTCCGGCCGGCCGAGGTTCCGATCCTCTTCTCTGATACCACAAAAATACAGAAGCTTGGGTTTTCAACAAAATTCAGTGTGGATGATATCGTCCGTGATCAACTGAACTATTACCTGAACGAGATCAGGCGAACATGAAGATTGCGATCTTCCATGACTATTTCGGGGCGATCGGGGGAGGGGAACGGGTTGCCATCACCCTTGCCAATATTTTGAAGGCTGATATTATCACAACTGTTCCTGATGCAGCATGTAGACTGGATAAGAACGTCCATATCAGAAGTCTTGGATCTCCGATCACAATTCCCCCTTTGAAACAGCTCTCTACAACTTGGAAGTTTGCCTCAGCTGATTTCTCTGATGAGTATGATTTCTTTATTTTTACCGGGATGTGGAGTCATTATGCTGCCAGATTCAACTCTCCCAATATCTGGTACTGCTACTCGCCCGAAAGATCATTCTATGATCTCTATACAAACTTTCTTTCACGACAGAACTGTTTATCCAGACAGGCATTCCGGCTCTGGACAACCATCCATCGTAGATTTGATCAGCGTTCTGTGAGGGAGGTTGACCAGATTGTAACTATATCTGAGAATGTCAGGAAGCGGATTCAGCAGTACTATCACCGGGACGCTCAGGTAATCTATCCTCCTGTGGATACCTCCAGGTACCACTGTAAAGAGTATGGTGACTTCTGGCTCTCGGTGAACCGCTTTTATCCTGAAAAGCGCATAGATCTCCAGATCGAAGCTTTTCGCTCTCTACCTGATAAGCGGATCATCATTGTTGGAGGGTATTCTGAAGGTGATCGACATGCAGGCATGTATGCAGAGAAGTTAATGAAGGATCTTCCCCCAAATGTCGAGATCCTCGGCGAAGTCACGGAAGAGAAACTCCTCGATCTCTATGGCCGATGCCGGGGCCTGGTGTGTACCGCCCTTGACGAGGATTTCGGGCTGACCCCGGTCGAGGCGATGGCCTCCGGGAAGCCGGTTGTGGCGGTGAATGAAGGCGGCTTCCGGGAGACGGTAACCCCCGAAACAGGAGTGCTGGTTTCCGCAGATGCACGCGAGATTGCGGAGGCGGTGAGGCAGGTGTCGAGTGAGCCGGAGCGTTACCGGGAGGCATGTGTGAAGAGGGCGAAGGAGTTTGATACAATTGTCTTTTCAGAAAAAATACAGCGGGTGATAAATGATGTTTCTTAACCACATCAGAACCCTCTATAATTATAGAGCTCTGATCCGGGCGCTTGCCTGGGGTGAGTTCAAACAGAGATATAAAAACTCCATTCTTGGATACTTCTGGTCGCTTCTTGAACCGCTTCTATTGCTTACAGTACTGTATGTAGTATTTTCAAACCTGATGCGGATAGAGGTTGAGTACTACCAGCTCTTCCTGCTCCTTGGTATCATTCTCTGGAACTTTTTTGCAAAAGCAACATCATTTGGCCTCTCTGCAATTGTTGGAAGACCCGGTCTTGTACAGAAAATTTACTTCCCACGAGATATTCTTGTACTATCTTTCTGTATAACAGCTCTCCTTATGAGCATCTTTGAGTCCCTGGTCTTCATCTTATTTATGCTCTATTTCAAGGTAGCTCCATCAGTAACACTGTTGTATGTGCTCCCAATCCTGCTTATTCTCTTCACCCTGGCTCTTGGAGTTTCGCTTGCACTGGCCGCCCTGAATGTCTCGTATCGCGATGTCCAGTTTATCTGGGCTGTGGTATTGTCCGCAGGTTTCTTTGCCACCCCTATCCTTTACCCGGTTACAATTTTTCCTGAAGGACTTCGTGATATCTTTCTTTTAAACCCAATGGCCCATATCATCATTGAGGCAAGGAATGTGATAATCTATGCAACACCTCCATCGATCGGAAGCCTTCTGTATGCAGGAATTGTCTCCCTCATTACACTTGCAGTCGGATACCTGATTTTCGCTCACTATGAACCTCGTTTTGCGGAGGAGATGTAATGAACGCAATTGATGTTGAACACCTGCGAAAGGAGTTTCGTATTCCTCACGAGAAACGGACAACATTATTTGAGGCTCTGACCGGTTTCCTAAGGCCTGTCCAGTATGAAACCTTCCCTGCACTCCATGATGTCACCTTCTCTGTTGAAGAAGGAGAGATGCTCGGCATCATCGGTGAGAATGGGAGCGGGAAGAGCACCCTCCTGAAGATCCTGGCACAGATCATGCGGCCGACATCCGGATCAGTTTCTGTTCATCGCAGGCTTACACCATTTCTGGAGCTTGGTGTTGGTTTTAACCCTGATTTTACCGCAGTTGAAAATATCAAGATGTATAGTACGATCATGGGTCTTTCACACCGGGATATTGCGGATAAAATTGATGAGATCCTTGAATTTGCAGATCTTACACATTTCCGGGACACAAAACTGAAAAATTACTCCTCAGGGATGCAGGTCCGGCTGGCTTTCTCAACCGCAATCCAGACAGATCCCGAAATTCTGCTCCTTGATGAAGTACTCGCTGTCGGTGATATGGATTTTCAGCAGAAATGTATGGATGTACTCAAGCGTTACCGGAACGAAGGCGTCACAATCGTCTTTGTCTCCCATGATCTCGGCTCTGTCCGGCGGTTCTGTGACCGCACCCTCCTCCTCCAGAAGGGGGAGCAGGTTGCTTTAGGGGATACAAACGAAGTCATTGACCGGTATGTCTATGGAAAATCAGCTGAAGAGCCAACCGGAGCTGCACCTGAAGCCGATGCAGCACCTGCCGAACAGGTGGAGAGGACACGCTGGGGTGATGGTAAGGTCGAGATCACCGGAGTTAAATTCTACAATAAGTTTGGTGCTGAGAGTATCCGGTTCAACACCTTCGATCCGATGACGATAAGGATCTTTTATTCATCAAAAGAACGCATTGAGGATCCGGTGTTTGGAATTGCTCTATACTCTGATAAAGGAGAGCAGCTTTATGGGACGAATACAGAGCTGAAAGATATTATCATAGGGTATATCAATGGTGATGGACATATCGATCTCTTGGTAGACCGGATACCGATGCTCGCTGGAAAGTATCAGCTTACCGTTGCGGTTCACAGCCATAGTGGTCAGCCTTATGACTGGCTTGATAAACTCTATTCATTTGATATAATACAAACAGGAAGGGATGCAGGACTCTTTGATGTACCCTGTCGATGGGAGAAATAACGAGGAAGCATATGAGCGATACACCATTTCAGATACACGACGACGAGATAAATGTTGAAGAGATCATGCAGAAGATCCGTGATAATATCCGGCGCCGGAAAGAAGCGGGACTTCTTCCGGCTGACCCGGACTCAATACAACCTATATCAGATCCCATATCATCTCACACCCCGGATTACAGCCGGGATCTCTCGTACCTCTCCGGCAACTGGGATATCCAGAATAATAGCTATTTCATCTCTTCCCACCGCCCACATATCGGCAAATACCTGGTAAAAGGGCGGAATCTCGTACATGGCGAGGTCCGGCGATACGTCGACCCGGTGATTTGGAAGCAGACTGAGTTTAACCGATGTACTGCACGGACAATTGAGGGTCTAATGGGGCGCCTTTCAGAAATTGATCGTCAGGTACATGAACTGATCCGCTCAGAAATGAATGATCTGCGATCCAACATACAGGCTGAGATCGCCGATGAAGTAAGAAAGCAGGTCGAAACGGCTCTCCTTGCCATGGACACGGACATCCAGAACAAGGGCTGGCTTGCGAAGGTGCTTGAGGGGCGGATAGCCAGCCCCCCCTCCCCCGCATCAGAGGAGAATACCTCTTCAGTATCAGAGGGAAGTGGCATCAACTACTTCGTGTTTGAAGATCGGTTCCGGGGAACACGCGCTCTCATTAAAAACAGGCAAAATGCATTTCTTCCATACTTCGAAGGATGCAGGAATGTCCTTGACATTGGCTGCGGCCGGGGCGAGTTCCTCGAACTGATGAAAGAGCAGGGGATCGGTGCCCGTGGCGTGGATCTGGATGAGACGATGGTAGATTACTGCCGGATGCGGGGGCTTGAGGTGGAGCAGAATGACGCCCTCACCTATCTTGAGCAGTTGGAGGACGCAAGTCTTGATGGCATCTTCATCGACCAGGTTGTCGAGCATCTTGAACCGGGGTATTTGATCCGGCTACTCCAGCTCTGCCACCAGAAGTTGAAGTACGGGTTTTACCTTGTTGCCGAGACGGTGAACCCGCTCTCATTCACGTCATTTGCCAACTTCTACATCGACCTGACGCATGTCAAGCCGGTGCACCCGGAGACGCTGCGGTTCTTATTCGATAATGCCGGTTTCCGGGAGATTGATGTCAATTTCCTTTCGCCTGTCACAGACGAGGCACGGCTTCAGAAGGTTCCTGTTAGTGATGAGATTGGTGGAGCGATGGGGGAGATGGAGCGGCATCGGGTTGAGGTGTATAACAGGAATATTGAGATGCTGAATGGAATTTTGTATGGTGCCCAGGATTATGTTGTTGTGGGGAAGAAATAATTGGGGTTGAACCATTAGTGCGTAATATACACTCTATTCATCAATTTCATGCAGGATCTGCATACGGTGATGCAGTTACTAACTCGATGTTATTTACTCGAAAAATCCTTCGACAACTTGGCTTTAATTCAGAGATATATGTGCTTCATGTTGCGCCAGAACTAAAGCACGAATTGTATTCATATAAAGAATACAGATCAAAAGAAAATCAGATTCTATTGGTTCATCATTCAATGGGCCACGATATCCTTGACTGGGTTATTCAGGTGGAAGATGAGAAATTTTTAATATATCATAATATTACACCTCATCATTTCTTCCCCGCGGGTTCTCCAAATCATTATTATTCACAGTTGGGAAGAAAACAACTTGATTTGTTGAAAAATGTTATTAAAGCATCCATATGCGACTCACACATTAATGAAGAGGAATTAATTGGGCTTGGTTATAAAGATACAACAGTAATCCCGCTTCTTATAAATATTGATGATATTCTGAAGAAGAATTGGAATCAGGAGATTGAAGTAAAGAACTCTTATTATTTTAATGTATTATTCGTTGGACGAATTTCCCCCAATAAATGCCAGCATGATTTGGTAATAGTTGCCAACTATCTTCGTTCACTATTTCCTATCCCTTTTAAAATCCATCTTGTTGGGGGATATGAACATAATGATCCCTATTATCAGGAACTTAAAAAGAGTGTCGATCGATATGGTCTTTCAGAGATTGTTCATCTTACTGGAAAGGTTTCGGAAGAAGATTTATATGGATATTATCGGTTAGCTGATCTCTTCGTATCCATGAGTGAACATGAAGGCTTTGGCGTCCCCCTTATTGAAGCGATGGTATTTGATGTTCCGGTCATTGCCTACAACTCCAGTAACATTCCCTATACACTTGGAAACTCAGGTTTATTATTAAATACAAAAAACCATCTTGAAATAGCCTCATTAATAGAATATATTGCACAAAATAAGAATATTCGAAGAAGAATCATTGAACGGCAACGGCAACACCTTCGGTCATACTCTCTTTCCTCTATCATCCAGAAGTTAATAACATTTTTCAAGAATAACCATATTCATATCCCTTGTTATCCTGATGAATTTATTCAAAATATGAATTCAGATTCAATTCAATACCAAATAGAAGGTCCCTTTGATAGCAGCTATAGTCTTGCCATGGTAAACAGGGAGATTGCACGAGCTTTGAACGGTACATATCCTGATAAGGTAACTCTCCATTCTACAGACGGTCTTGGGGATTATAACCCTTCAAATAATCCGCTACCAAAAGATATTCAAAAAATGTGGGATTTAGGAAAAGCAAATCAAGATGTTCATGCGGTGATCAGAAATCTCTATCCTCCGCGTGTTTCCAATATGAAAGGAACTATTAACATCTTAGGTAGTTATGGGTGGGAAGAGTCAGGTTTTCCAGGTGAATATATTGATGGTTTTTATGCACATCTTGATGGCATTGCCACAATGTCAGACTATGTCACCCAGTTATTGATCAGTAATGGTGTATCTTTACCCATAATAACCATGGGAATTGGTGTTGATCATTGTTTAACTGTGAAAGAGAAGCAATATTATAAAAATCTTGGTAAAGGCTTTCGCTTTCTCCATATATCGTCTGGATTTCCCAGAAAAGGTATTGATGTGCTTTTAAAGGCATACACGATGGCATTTACAAATCTGGATGATGTAACCCTGATTATTAAAACAGTTCCACATTATCTGAATACCGTTTCAAATCAAGTTCACCATTATAGAAAGAATATGAAAAGTTGTCCGAATATCATTTTGATCGATGAGGATCTAGACTATGGGTATATTATAAATCTTTACAAAAGATGCAATGCGTATGTTGGTCCATCCAGAGGGGAGGGCTTTGGACTCCCATTTGCAGAAGCTATGTTGTTTGGTTTACCAGTTATTATTACAGGTTATGGAGGGCAGCTTGATTTTGCTGATAAAGACAATGCATGGCTCATTGACTATTCATTTGCTTATGCAGAGACTCATATCGGGCTGAACGATTCTGTCTGGGTTGAACCGGATGCAGAACATCTGGCCACACTTATGAAGGAGATCGCTTCCCAATCTCCCGATCTCATTCAGAAAAAAACCAAACGGGCAAAGGAAACCATTCAAGAACAATATACATGGAATCAGTGTGCCAGACGACTTGATCAGTTTGTCCATGCCCTTGATTCATCTGAAAGCAAACCAGGGGACAGGATTCGGCTCGGATGGGTCTCTGGCTGGGGGACAAAAAAACAGGTTGCGAAATATTCAGGTTCTCTATTACACTCTTTCGATCCTGCCTTATTTCATGTAACCGTCTTTTCAAATACTCCCCCAGTTCAACCATCAGACGATCAACATCAAGCTATCCATTACTGGAACAATATACCCAATTCTTCCCTAGATTCATTATATTCTGAAGTTGTATCAAAAAATATTGATATTTTGTTAATACATTTTGAATTTGGCTTCTTTGATATTGGTATATTCGGAAAATTCATTGATTCTCTTTCAGAGAAAGATGTTGCTATCATCATAATAATGCATTCCACTGTAGATTATAATGATCCTGGCAACAATGTTTCACTTAGGAGTATTGGTGAATCACTGAGAAAAGTCCAGAGAATTTTTGTTCACTGTGTCAATGATTTAAATCAGCTCAAAGAATATGGAATTATTTGTAATACGGCACTTTTCCCTCATGGAGTTGATGAATGTCCATCTGTTGATATAAAGAATCTGAAGAGAGATATGGATCTGCAAGAGAAAAAAATCATAGCATCATATGGCCATATATTACCATATAAAGGTATTACCGAATTATTATATGCATTTAAAATAGTCCATAACCAGATTCCAGAATCTCATCTGTTGCTCATTAGCACTACAGTATCCAGTCAGGAATCGTTGTCATTGCTTGAGGAATGTCGATCTCTTATTCAGGATCTCAATCTTGAGGCTCACATTACACTGATAACCAATTACTTGGAAGATAGAGATTCCCTTGCACTTCTGTCACTGTCTGACGTGATTGTATATCCTTATCAGTATGCACATAAGGCATCAAGTAACGCCGTGAGACTCGGACTGGCATCCGGAAAGCCAGTCCTTTGCACACCCCTGATCACATTTAACGATGTTGCACCCATAATTTACTACCTCTCCGGAACTGATCATGAATCGATTGCACTTGGAATCATATCTTCTCTACAGAAGACGCACATACACTCTGACGCTCAATTAAAATGGATAGAGCAACACCAATGGAGTTCATTGTCAAAACGATTGATGAATATTATAGCTTCAATTCAGAAACACTCAACAATGGCCTTTTCTCATAAGGTTCCATTGTTTGAAAACGTAAAATGACACATTATCTTGAGGAGGTATCTAGAATCATGGCGAAAATATTGGAATTAATAAACCAGAAAATTGGCGATCTCATCTCACAAAAACACGAGAATAGGCAGATAAGCGAAGTGAAAGTTGACATAGGCGGAAAGGAATATACAATCGCATCAGATGATGATTATCTTGAGCATATACGCAATTGCTTTGAGCCGGAAATGGTAGAGCTTTTTAAACATTTGGCAAAGGATAGTACAGTAATTTTTGACATAGGTGCTAATATAGGTTGTACTGCCATCCTTTTTGGAGAGTTATCGGAGAATGTATATGCATTTGAACCATCCCAAACAACGTTTCGATTCCTTGAACAAAATATCATCCAATCAGGGCATTCAAATATAATACTTCACAATATTGGACTTGGATCGGAGTCGGGAGAATCTACCCTAACATTCGCACCGTCGAATCGATCCGGTGGCTTTGTTTCGAACCAGACACAGGCGAGTACTGGCCACATCGTCGAAAAGATTGTTATTAAAACCTTAGACGAGGTTGTTAACTCACTTCAGTTACAACAGATTGACTTTATTAAAATCGATGTCGAGGGATTTGAGGAACATGTTCTTCGTGGGGGTAAGCAGACGCTTTCAAACTTTATGCCTCTGGTTGTCCTGGAATTGAATCACTGGTGTTTAAATGCATTCCAGAGGACATCGGTTCCGGATTTTTTTGATTTCCTTCGCTCACTATTCCCGATTCTGCTGGCAGTTGATGGATCGAATTACCTTGATTTACATAACGAAAGTGATAGTTATACTGTAAAAGTGATAGTTATACTGTAATGTACCTCCATATTACACAAATGAAATACCAAAATATAGTTGCCTGCTTTGATGAAGCTCAAATTCGTGACTTCAGGTTACACTATACGCATGGTACAAACTAGGATCCGATGGTGGCTACTCTCTTAATTCATATCAGGTTTATCTCTGGTTTGGTGATTGGCAATCGTTGTGTGGTGATTGACAGATAATGACATCAATTGAAGTACTTCTTGCCCATAGGATTATTGACGACTCAGAGCTAATTGGCCAGGACTTGCTTGGCATGTATGATACGCTCACCGGATTGGGATATAAAGTTGGATTTCTCGGGGAATACGTGAATGGAGAGGCAAAGAACCATTCTATCGACGCAGCAAGTGTTCCTAATGTCCTCAGTAATCCTAATTTGCTTCTCATATATCACCATAGTGCAAATTGGGAGTATGGGAACCAACTATTGAGGGACTTTCGAGGAAAATTAATCGTGAAATATCATAGTATTCCGCCACCTGAATATTTTCACAGTTATTCAACTCAGTATTATGAGCAATGGTACAGGGGATTTACTCAAACACCATCTTTGATCCAGCAGGATCGGAAGTGCGTTTGGTGGTTCAATTCAAATTTCGACTCTATTCACCTGCACAACTGCGGCCTTAATGCAGATTGGTTTATTGTCCCACCTTTTACAAAGGATCTTAAACAGCAGGAGCCAGAATATCACATCATTGATACTTTGATCAATAATCATTGCAATAACATTCTTTTTGCCGGGAGGGTTATGCCAAACAGGGGATATATTCATCTTTTCGAAATAATAAAACAGTATGTTGAGTTCTATGACTCCAATATACATCTCTGGTTAGTCGGTCCAATTGATCATACACAACCCGGGTCATATTACAATGAACTTGAAGAATGGATACAAAATAATAATATGCAGCACTATGTATCGTTCACCGATGCAGTACCTTCAAACGATCTCTATGGATATTATCTTGGTTGTGATGCGTTTCTCTGTATGAGTGAATATGAAGGATTGTATGTACCTCTGATCGAGGCTCAGAGACTTGGACTTCCGGTTGTAACCTATGGAGGAACAGGTCTTGGTGAAACCGTAGGAAAAAACCAGATTGTCCTGGATCAAATTAATTATGAATTCGCAGCATCTGCTCTTTACACATTGTATATTGATAAGAGAGTCAATAGATTCTGCAGACATCATGGGTTGAAAAACGCTCAGTCACGATTTTCTCAGGAACAGATCAAAAAAGAGTTTATCTCAGCATTTGAACAATCAATTTCAACATTATCCTGGTGAAAATTACAATGATATATAAAAGCGTCCGGGAAGATCCCAGGGAGGCATCTTTTGATAAAGCTGTATTTTTTTACGGAGTGATGACCTGATGAAAATGGCATATTTCAGCCCCTTGCCGCCCCAGAAGAGTGGTATATCCAACTATTCTGAACTGCTCCTGCCATATCTGGGCAAATATTATGATATTGATGTATGGGTATTTGGCCAGAGGCCAAACACGCACTTCTCTCAACGCCATGATATTATAGATTACAAAAATAACCGATCAATCCCTGAAAAACTGAAAAATTATGATGTTGTACTATATAATATTGGTAACAATCCTGAGTTTCATTCTGAGATATATGAGACGTTTCTCCACCATCCGGGAATTGTCATTCTACACGATTATGTAATCTATTATCTGGTTACAGGATATTTTCTCAACTACAAGGATGATCGCGAGAAATATATCCAGGAATTCTTCTATAATTATGGTATCGAGGGTATAGATGCGGTAAAACATATTTTAAGAGGATATCTTCCTCCTCTGCAATATCCTCATCCGGAACGATATCCGCTCCTCCGAAGACTTATTGAAACAGCACCCGGAATCATTGTACATTCAGAGTCGACACGAAAAATGCTGATTGATATCGGATGTTCTCCCTCTAAGGTTGTAACGATCAACTTTCTAATAGATACAGCTATGCCACTAAACTGTTCTCTGGAAGAAAACCGCGAACAGAGAAGGCGGTACGGTATTTCTGAGGATGATATTCTGATTTCTTCTTTTGGGTATGTAGCACCGACAAAGCGTAATGAGCAGGTTATATCAGTTGTTAATGAGATTGTATCAACCACATCCCTCAATATAACATACCTCATGGTTGGCGAAGGGAACTATATTGACGGATTATTAAGCAATCATATAAAAAAAACTGGATTCACTTCCATGGAAGAGTACGAAAAGTTATTGTGTGCTTCCGATATTGTTGTAAACCTCAGGTACCCTTCGATGGGGGAGTGTTCAATGACACTGATCCAGGCATTGACTGTAGGAAAATCATGCATTGTTTCGAACAATGCATGGTTTTCAGAACTTCCGGATAATGTGGTGATGAAAATACCTGTTGATATAGTGGAGGAGCGACATGCACTGAAAGATGCAATCCTGTCACTCATCTATGATAATGAAAAAAGGATGGAACTGGGTAGAAATGCACATGAATATGTTTTCAGATTTCATGATCCCTCATATATAGCAGAACGTATGCATCAGTTTTTTAATTACATTTTGGATACTTGTGGAGATCTTGCGAAAAAATATGATTGAGCAACATGTAATGCTCAAAAATAATTTTTTTAATAATGATTTCATAATAATTTTATCAAATAAATGTTCAATCCTCCCCAACCAAATAACCGACATTCGGCAGCTAATTTTTCACGCATAATATTTTTCCACCCCAGACCCAAACAGCCGCGTTATATCCTGTAATTCGTCTGTATAATTGAGAATCCGGCACTTAACCCCTGTATCAGTCACTTCTTCTATCTGCCGAACCCGCCATAGAAGAAAATGGTGAAATAATGAATATTGAGATTGATTATCTCACTTTGCGAACCCTTTGTAAAAGTACCACCTAATTATATTGAAAAACCATAAAGTACAATTATATGTACAAACAAATATAATGCCAGTAT